>NZ_MJYF01000001.1:0-1619 GCF_001763175.1 Campylobacter sp. BCW_4332
GGGGGGGGATTAAAGAACCCTGTTTAAATTCTAAAAAGATAGTTTTATCTTTAGCTACTATTTCTTTCTTAGCGAGTTGTGCTAATGCTACACTTACTCCTGAAATAAAAACTTATAATGAAGCAAATAAAAATCTTAAGGCTAGATCAGTAGCGGGTGTGTATAGTCCTAGAAGTGCGATTAATACAACTATAAACGGTTCTCATGGTGACAAAATAGAAACTACCGATCAAGGTCCACATACCATAATAATTGAAAAAACCGGAACTTTAACCGGTAAAGACAAAGTCATCTATGTTCATGCTAAGAATAGCGATACTCTTACTCTTACCAATCTTACCAATAAAGGAACTATTAACGGTAAGGTAGCTGTAGAACATGATAAAGATTTTACAGGAACCATTACTGTCAATACCTTTGAAAATACAGGTCAAGTTAATGGTCAAATTTACATGGGAGTTTGGGGAGGTCAGGGAACTCTCACTGTGGATAAATTTGAAAATAGCGGAACTATAACAGCTTTTGATAAAAATCAAGGAGTTTTTTTCGAAGGCGGTGCTAATAATAAATCTACGATTAATAATTTTAACAATACTGGAGTTATAAGTTCAACAAATAAAGAAGCTGTCCAGTTTACTCATACTAATGTACAAACTCTTAAAAATAGCGGCACTATTCAAAGTAGTAGTCAAGATCCAAATAACTGGAATACACAAGCAATATATATTGGCAATTCTACAATCCAAACATTTATCAATAGCAAAGACGGAATCTTAAAAGGCGATGGAAAAAAAGATCCAGGAGGAGTTAATGGGGCTGCATTTGCGAGTTCTGGAGTCAATCTTCAAGCTTCTACTATAAAAACTTTTGATAACTCAGGCATTCTTTCGGGAAGAGTAGGTATAAATATATCAAGTACTACTATAGATAATTTTAAAAACAGTGGCACTATAGAAGGAACATCTGGAGCCAAACAATTATCAGGAGCAGTATTCATTCAAAGTTGGGGAACTTCAAGCTCCACTATTAAAACTTTTGAAAACACAGGCCTAATCAAAAATCAAAACGGCAATGCTATCTTCATAGGTGATGGCAACAAGATAGAAACCCTTACAAATAAAGGAACTATAGAAGCAGGCAACAATGGTATAACTTTTTATGCATTTGATACAAATAAAAAGCCCGTTAATATTGGTAAAATCACTATAGAAAAAGATGGTGTTATTAAAGCAGGCAATGATGCAATCCATATAGATGGAAGTAAAAATGGTATTGAGGGTGAAGGCATTGAAGTTAAAGAAGGGGGTAGATTAGAAGGTGGTAATGCAGGTATTTATATAGGCGGTGGTAAGCAAGTAAATACTAGCATCAATGTATCTGGAACTATCCAAGGTGGTAATGGGGGTATTATAAATACTGGAACCATTGGAAAAGAAGGACAAGAAAAACAAGAATACGGAATCACTATTGAAAATGAAGGTCTTATTGCTTCGGCAAAAGGAAGCGGTATTTTAAATACTGACAATGGAATTATTTATGGTAATATCTTCAATAAAAGTAATAATAATTTAAGTTTAAAAAATGATTCTGATGCGACTATTACAAGTGGTATTAAAAAT
>NZ_MJYF01000002.1:0-361 GCF_001763175.1 Campylobacter sp. BCW_4332
CTTTTAAAGCTTCATTATAATCAGGATAAGTTTCTAAAGGAGGTAAAGCTAAATTTGGATTTTCTTTTATTTTTTCTTCATAGGCTTTTTGTTCAAATTTATGTTTATCTTTTATATATGATAATACATAAGGCATTCTTATATATCCTAATATACTTTTTGAATTTTCTATCAAAGTTTGTCCTAGTTTATAAGATAAATGGTTTTGTATACGAGCTTTAGCTGAATTAGCTTGAATAAAAGTAATTTTAGGATTTATTATACTCATTTTTATACCCAAAGATTTAGCAAGTTTTTTACTTTCTAATTTTTTAATAATTAAATCTTGTTCTAGATTGGCTAATTCTAAACGTTGTTTTTT
>NZ_MJYF01000003.1:0-3623 GCF_001763175.1 Campylobacter sp. BCW_4332
CTTTTAAAGCTTCATTATAATCAGGATAAGTTTCTAAAGGAGGTAAAGCTAAATTTGGATTTTCTTTTATTTTTTCTTCATAGGCTTTTTGTTCAAATTTATGTTTATCTTTTATATATGATAATACATAAGGCATTCTTATATATCCTAATATACTTTTTGAATTTTCTATCAAAGTTTGTCCTAGTTTATAAGATAAGTGGTTTTGTATACGAGCTTTAGCTGAATTAGCTTGAATAAAAGTAATTTTAGGATTTATTATGCTCATTTTTATACCCAAAGATTTAGCTAATTTTTTACTTTCTAGTTTTTTGATGATTAGGTCTTGTTCTAAATTAGCTAATTCTAAATGTTGTTTTTTAATAGGGATGGAGTTGAGTTGAGCTTGAAAATCATTTTGTAGATTTTGCTTTTCTTGAATTAAGTTAGATATTTGAGTATTTAAGGATGCTAACTTTCTAGCATCTGTTACTTTGCAATACTCATCTATAATTTCTTTATACCATTCCATTGGGGGTATAAGGTGATTAAAATTATATTCTTTGTCAATTTCCATATTTTCTTTGGCTAGAGTTTCAAAGTCAATATCTTCATTATGATAATCTTTTACAAGCAAAAAAGAAATAAGTCCGACATAATTTAAATTCTTATTGATTTTTGGTTTTTCACAGGGTTGAACTTTTTTATCCATTTCTCCATTTAATTTGCAATTGCACTTAATTTTTGTATTTTCATTTATTTTCAATAATATACTAAATCGCTTTACTGCACCCCCTGGAAATAATAAAGAATTAAAATTGTATTTCCCATCGGTTATTGTTAAAGAAGAGTATAGAATTTGATTTAAATTGCATGCAAATACTGAATGTATATAGTATCCGTAATATTTTTCCGGAAAAAAGAGCTCTTGCTCATCTTTTAACTTTAAAACTATTGGAAAATCCCCACCAATACAAGTTTTTATCCATTCTTTTTTTGCTACTTCATTATTAAATTTCATTTCATCTAAGTGACAAACTTTAAAATGTGTGGTTTGTTTTAATGGTATATTTTTTTTAGGATATTTTAAAGAAGTAAAATTTTTTGCAATGTTTTTTCCTATTTTTTTAAGGATAAAAGAATACAGATGAACGCTGTCGTGAGAAAAAAAATAAAATATTTTCCTTTCAATTCTTAGATCAATTAAATTAAATCCGTAATAATTTGCTAAATAAATATGTAAATTATCTGTGATTTTATTTTGCTGTCTAATTCCAGCGTGTTGAAATAATAAAATAACAATTTTCTTTTTTAGTAGATAAAGATTTTGATATGCTTTATTAATATCTTGACAAGAAATTTCAAAATCTGCTCTGAAATCATCAGTATTGCTTTCACAAATAACCAAATCGGCTTTTTCAAAAAATTTTAACTTTCTAATATCATGAATCCTGTGTAATATAAAAGTACTTGGAGATCCTGTTATGGAAAAATTTTCAACATTCCACCCAGCCATTTTAAATCCTAATGGTATACCTTGTTGATAGGAATGGCTTGAACCTAGAATAACAACATTCATTATAAAGCTTTATCTATTAATTTTTTAATACTAATAAAATTTTCGAAATTTTCAGGAATTAAATCCTCAAAATCTAATTCTATTTTATAGAATTTTTCGATTTCACCAACTAGATTGATTATATCTAAGCTATCAATTCTACCGCTGCTAAACAGATCAACATCAAATTCGTTAATATCTTCTTTTCCAATTTCTTTAAAAAACTGTTTAATCTCTTCCATTTTCTCTCCTTAAAGTTCTTTATAATAATTTCTATCAATCTTACCATTTTGATTGAGTTTAAAACTATCAATTCTTTTAAAATGTTTAGGTATCATATAAAGAGGTAATTTATCTTTTAAAAACATTCTAAAATCAATTTCTTCTTTACTCTCATAAAAACAAATAATTTCTTCTTTAAAAATACAAGCAGAGTTTCTTACTTTATCATGAGAATTAATAATACTTTCTATTTCTCCTAATTCTATTCTATGACCCATGTATTTGATCTGATTATCAGCTCTTCCATAACACAATAATTCTTCAAATTCATTATAAGCAACAATGTCTCCTGTTTTATAGAGTAAATCTAAATAATTATCATGTAAAGGATTTTGTATAAAAGCTTTTTTGGTTTTTTCTTTATCATTGTAATATCCTAAGGATAAAGAAGTTCCTCTTATATATAATTCTCCTTTTTTACCTATTTCTTTAGGACTTATATAATTCATATTCTCATCAAAGACTAAAAGTTCTGTATTTTTACAAGCTTTACCTATAGGTAAGAGTTCATCATCTTTGAAAGGGCGGTTGATGATATGAAAACAAGCAATGATTGTGATTTCAGTAGGACCATAAAGATTGGCAAATAAACTTTGAGGCAAGTGTTTTCTCCAAATGTTTAATTGTTTATTAGGCATAATTTCGCCTGCAAAGAGTATTTTTTTGAGAAAATTTAAAGGATATTTTTTTAAACCTTTTTCATTCGCAAAATAAATCAACACTGAAGGCACCCAAAAGATTGTACTTATTTTTTCTTGTTCTAAGCATTGTAAGACTTTAGCAGGAAAAGCAAAGATATGATTAGGGATGATGTGCAAAGTTGCACCTTTAAATATAGTTGCCATAATATCTGAAACCGAAACATCAAAATAAAATTGAACTTGATTGGCTAAAATATCATTTTTATTAATATCAAATTCATCGCAAAACCAAAACGTATAATCAATCACACTCTTATGAGCTATACTCACTCCTTTAGGAATTCCAGTACTCCCACTGGTAAAAAGCACATAAAGTAAATTAGTATCAATATGGTTTTCTTTAGCTTTAGTGATTAGATTTTCATCAATATTAAAACTTTGAAAATCTTGTGTATAAAGAGTAGGTAATTTTAAATCTAATTTTAATTCTTTAGAAGTAATTAGAAGTTTTGGTTTTAAAACTTCTATAACTTTTTCTATTCTTTCTTTAGGACTTTTTTCATCTAAGAGTGTATAAAAGTTTCCACTTAAGGCTACACCAAAAAAAGAAATCAAACAATCAATGCCTTTAGGTAAGATAATAAGAATGGCTTTTTGTAAAGGTAAGGTATCATTATCTAAAGTTCTTAAAATTTCACTGGCAACTTTTTTAGAATAAAGATCAAATTCTTTATAAGTGATTTCTTTTTTACCTTCTTTGGCAAAAGGTTCAACAAAGGCTATTTTTTCACTAAAATTTTCAACGCTTTTTTCCAGGAAGTTATAGATGTGGGTGAGCATGGGAGAAAGCCTTTATAGTGAAATTAAAATTTGATTATACCCCCCCCCAGTTAATGTATGCTTAAAAAATTCTTTAATTTTAAAAAAATAAGAAATACTTAACTCTTTCTTATTTTTTTGCAAATTTCACCCCTTCTTCCCAAATTCCCTCTTCAACCTAGGAACATCTTTGAATATAAATTTGATATACCCCCCCCCATACCAATTTTTATTAGCCTGCATTAAAGCTTCGCCTAGTTTATAAGTAAAACATTCTTTTTCTTTTAAAGCTTCATTATAATCAGGATAAGTTTCTAAAGGAGGTAAAGCTAAATTTGGATTTT
>NZ_MJYF01000004.1:0-1923 GCF_001763175.1 Campylobacter sp. BCW_4332
TTTTAATTTTCATCCTAATGTTTTAATCGATCAAGAAGCTATTTTAAGTATCCATAATCCTTATGAGAATAATACCTTAAACTTTGATAACAATGAAGTAAAAAACTATAAGGGAATTATCACTTATATAAAATATCTAGGCATTAATCATGAAAGTGCTTTAAATATTAATGATAGCGCTTCAAATACTAAGCAAATACAATACAAGCATTTTTTTTCTTTTAAGCTTCAATCAGTCTTGATAAGACTTTCTTTAAATAAAGCCAATCGTATTTATACTCATACTAATATTATAGAAGTGATTAAACAAACCCTTGGTTTTTATCAAGATATCTTACATAAAGAAATTGATTATTCTAATATACATTTTAATTATGAAGAACAAGAACTCATCTCTCAATACAATGAAAGTGATTTAGACTTTATTACAAGATTAAGCCATAATAATGGAATCTTTTTTTATGAAGATGAGAACACTATTTATTTTTGTGATGTATATAAAAATGTAAAAAATAAAGAAATTGAGTATAATCCTAATATTAATAATATTTTAAATCAAGCTTGTATTTCTTCTATTTATAAAGAGCAAAGCTTAAGAACTAATTCTTTTACGCATTCTAGTATTAATGCCAATACTCCTTTAAATCTTTTATCTTTACACTCTAGTAAAGTTCCTTATGAACAAGAACTTAATAACAAAGCTTATTATAATGAACATTTTTATGAGAGTGAATATTCTTTTACAAAAAGCATTGATTTAAAGACTAAGCCTTCTCTTAAAGAAAAAAGAGCCTTAGTATTAAATGAAAGCTTACTAGCAAAAAGTAATATTTATCATCTTAGCTTAGGAGATTTTATCACTTTAAATTATAAGGAGTTTAATCATCAAGAAGAAATAAAAAATCAAGATGAAGAAAAACAAGATAAAGCTTCTTTGTTTAAAGACTTTATTATTATTGCTAATACTCAAATCTTAATTGATGATGCCATCTTAGCTAATTCTATTAATACGAATGATCATTTAAATTTAAAAGATTTAAATTTAAGTAAATCTTATTCTAATACTTTAACTTTATTAAAAAAGAATATTATCTTTACTCCAAGTTTTAAAGCTAAACCTAAAGCTCCTAATAGCACTCAAGGTATTGTTATAGGAGAGAGTAAGGATATAGAAAGTGAGAGAAATACTATTTATACTGATGAGCATGGAAGGGTTAAGGTAAGGATTAATCTTTATGCCAATCAAGAAGAATTAGATAATGATACTTTTATTGCAAATGATATAGATACAAATTCTTCTAATTTATCAAGCAATACTTATAAATCTTATCATCACACTCCTTTTTTAAGAGTAGCTTCTAGTATAGCAAGTAATCATTCAGGTTTTTATCATACTCCAAGAATAGGAGATGAAGTGATTATTTCTTTTTTAGATGATGATATAGATAAGCCTTATGTAAGTGGAAGTTTGTATAATGGGACTAATCCAAGTTTAGTAAATCTTCCTTTTAATGATCACCAAACTTCTCTTTCTTCTAAAACCATAGGTGTTAATGAAGAAGGTTATAATGAACTTACCCTCTCAAATATAAAAGATAAAGAACAAATTTATTTAAAAGCCCAAAAGGATTATGATGAATTAGTACAACATAATTTCACTCAAAGAATCTTAAATGATAAAGATTCTATAGTGGATGGAATTTATAATGAAAGGATTAAAAAGGTTCATACTCAAACCATAGACTTAGCTAAAAATGTCAATGTAGGAGGAGAATACTTAACTAATGTAGGCTTATCTAAAGATACCATAGTAGGATTAAGCAATACCTTAAATGTAGGAGTAGATAATAAAGTAAGAGTGGCTAAAAACTCTCATGAATATGTAGGAGAAAACAAAGATATAGAAATAGGTGCTAATCAAAA
>NZ_MJYF01000005.1:0-4646 GCF_001763175.1 Campylobacter sp. BCW_4332
ATCTAATTCTTCTTGATTGGCATAAAGATTAATCCTTACCTTAACCCTTCCATGCTCATCAGTATAAATAGTATTTCTCTCACTTTCTATATCCTTACTCTCTCCTATAACAATACCTTGAGTGCTATTAGGAGCTTTAGGTTTAGCTTTAAAACTTGGAGTAAAGATAATATTCTTTTTTAATAAAGTTAAAGTATTAGAATAAGATTTACTTAAATTTAAATCTTTTAAATTTAAATGATCATTCGTATTAATAGAATTAGCTAAGATGGCATCATCAATTAAGATTTGAGTATTAGCAATAATAATAAAGTCTTTAAACAAAGAAGCTTTATCTTGTTTTTCTTCATCTTGATTTTTTATTTCTTCTTGATGATTAAACTCCTTATAATTTAAAGTGATAAAATCTCCTAAGCTAAGATGATAAATATTACTTTTTGCTAGTAAGCTTTCATTTAATACTAAGGCTCTTTTTTCTTTAAGAGAAGGCTTAGTCTTTAAATCAATGCTTTTTGTAAAAGAATATTCACTCTCATAAAAATGTTCATTATAATAAGCTTTGTTATTAAGTTCTTGTTCATAAGGAACTTTACTAGAGTGTAAAGATAAAAGATTTAAAGGAGTATTGGCATTAATACTAGAATGCGTAAAAGAATTAGTTCTTAAGCTTTGCTCTTTATAAATAGAAGAAATACAAGCTTGATTTAAAATATTATTAATATTAGGATTATACTCAATTTCTTTATTTTTTACATTTTTATATACATCACAAAAATAAATAGTGTTCTCATCTTCATAAAAAAAGATTCCATTATTATGGCTTAATCTTGTAATAAAGTCTAAATCACTTTCATTGTATTGAGAGATGAGTTCTTGTTCTTCATAATTAAAATGTATATTAGAATAATCAATTTCTTTATGTAAGATATCTTGATAAAAACCAAGGGTTTGTTTAATCACTTCTATAATATTAGTATGAGTATAAATACGATTGGCTTTATTTAAAGAAAGTCTTATCAAGACTGATTGAAGCTTAAAAGAAAAAAAATGCTTGTATTGTATTTGCTTAGTATTTGAAGCGCTATCATTAATATTTAAAGCACTTTCATGATTAATGCCTAGATATTTTATATAAGTGATAATTCCCTTATAGTTTTTTACTTCATTGTTATCAAAGTTTAAGGTATTATTCTCATAAGGATTATGGATACTTAAAATAGCTTCTTGATCGATTAAAACATTAGGATGAAAATTAAAAGTTGTAGGGGTGCTTGGATGAGATGAAGCATTGGTTAAAGTATTTAAAGAAAATAAATCTTGTTCTAAACTTTCAAAAAAGCCTTCACATTCTATAGAAAAAAGCTCTTCAAGACTTTCTTTGATAAGGGCTTTAGTGATTTTAAAGGGTAGGGGATTTGAAGTAGAATTTGATATATCAAGACTCATATAAGAATTAAGGGACATTGAAGATCCTTTTGGGGGTTGAGTTTATGGTGTTTATAATTTCACTATGTTTTTAATTTTTATATTTATTATTTTAACACAAATAGTCTAAATTTGAGTAGAAAAAGAAATTGCTTATTTTTGTTATTAAAATCTATTTTTTATCTAAATTTACTTCTATGATATTAGATTCTTTTTCGCTGTTTTGTGTATTTTCTAAACGCAATTTTATTTTATTTGCACCCATGGGAGTTAAAATAGTAAAATATCTAATATTATTTTCATAAAAATCCCAAATTTCATCAAATTCCAAATAATTTGCTAATCCATATTCTTTAAACTCACATTCTTTATAGATTGATTTTAAAAATTTTGGCACTTCATTAATAATAAAAAGTATTTTGATTTTTTCTTTTTGAGAATTAATATCCAATTCTTTAATCAGATTATTTTGATATTCTTGCTTTATTATTTCTATTATTTTTTTATTATCACAATTTTTTAAATCATTAAGATTAACATCCATTTCTTTTTTTAACTCTAATTCTTGAAGAAAATAATTTGTGTTCTTATAATCAGAAGTTTGTGGTAATAATATATTTAATTTTTCATCACTTTTAAAAATTAATTTCGCTATATTCATAATTTTAATATTTAATTCTAATATAGCGTAAAAATCTTTTTTAGAAAAAATTTTATCTACACCTTTTTTCATATTTACAATATCTAAATTCTCATCAGATAAAAATTCTATAAGTTTATTTAAAAATATAGCTTGAGGAAGCATTACCACCCTTTAAGCTCTAAACTTTTAAGCTCTTCTAAACTCATTGCTCTAATTAAAATCCTTTCTTCTGATTGAATTAAAGAAAAATCTTGCAATTTCTCTAAAGCTTCTTTATATTCTAAATATCCTAAAGGTTTATCTTCGCTAATGCTAAAAAAGCTTAATCTCCATTTGGCTTCTTTATCTTCATCATCTAATTCAAAATTTTCCCAAGGTTTTTTAAAAAGAATAGTATCTGTATCTTCACTTAGGGTGAAATTTATTATTAACCCATCGGGTGTTTCATAAAGTTTAGGTATAGCTTCATAAGCTTCTTTCCAACGTCTTTGTAAAAGTTTTAAATCTTCCATAAATTTTTCCTTAAATATAAAATGAAATTATAACTAAAAATCTTTTTATATTAAATCATAAGGAAAGTATTTACACAAAACTGATTCTATTTTGTTTAATCATTCTAGCACGATTGATAAGAGCATAAAGGGCTATACTTTCATCATTTAACATTCTTTCAAAAGTTTCACTGTACCTATCCCCATCAAACTCAATACTTTTCCATTCTATAATTTTTGCTTTAGCATTAGTGATAAAAGAAATATATTTATCTCTTTGTTTATCGTGTTTGATACCTGCACATAAAGGTTTAAGTGCTTCATCATACCAAATCACTTCTAACTTTTCTTCTTTAATGATTCTTAGTGCTACTTCTTTTCTATTTTGCATTGAATAGTCTTCATTTACGCTAAAATATTTTTGTTTATAATTCATCTGCAACATTTTATCAATAGCTTCTTTTTCACTATCAAAAGAATAACTAAGTCTAATACTTCCTTGGTCTTCAACATAGAAAGTTTCATATTTATTATTATCAGAATCAAACCACATAGTAAGATGGTATTCTCCTGAATGTTTATAAGAAGGATACCAATCTGTATCAATCAACTTTTCTTCTTCTATAATTAATTCTGCTTGTTCTCTTGTCATTTTCTATCCTTTATTATGGTATTTGTTTGATAAAACCTAATAAGTTTATATAATTTATAATTGTAATATTTTTATATGTTTATTAATTTTAATATACCATAACTTCACTAAAACTAAAACCTAATAAATTATTTTCTCTTACTATTTTTTTAAATTCACTTGATACAAAAACAGGTATTTCATCATCTTTAATTCTAAATATATGACTTCCATCAAGTTTTGATTTTTTTAAAACAGCTTTAGTAATACTTAAATATTCATCATTATCACCCATATAAGTATATACAGAATGTTCATAATCTAAAGCCTCAAGTGATTTTATTACATGCATAATTTTACAACCATAATAATTTATTTCCTGACTTTTAATTTCTACATCTAAATATTGCACACAATCTTTGATTAAATCTTGCATTAAATTTATAAATTTAGGAGAGACTATACGCCAACCACAGTCATTGTGTATAAGATCAGTCAGTATTTTACCATCATCTTTATCGATTTCAAAACTAGGTGTTTGCCAATTTGTGATAGGTTTGGATTCTAAAAGTGCATATTCATCGTTATTTTTTATATCTACAAGATCACAAGAGTACCAATTATCCACATCGTTATGATTATAGTTATACATCATTTTATAATATCTCATTATTTTCTCTCCTTATAGTATTCTTTATGAAGTATAGCAGGATTATTTTTGATTTCTTCTTTTAGTTTTTCAAATTCTTTTAAGAATTTATTCTTATCTCCTCTAGCTATTTTATCAATTTTACTCATTTTTTCAAGAATGTATTCATGATATTCATTAGGATGTCTTCCGCGATGTGGCATTTTAACTTTATTCCAGTCTTCATCCAATTCCATGTTATATTTTTTTGTTATTTTTCGAAATTCTTTAGTAAATTTTTTATTCTTATCAGTAGCAATGTGATGGGTTTGAATTGGTGGTTGTTTGTTATCGCTTCCTATCCCTTCCCATCTTATCCTATCATACTTAATCTTAGCAAGAGGACTAGCTTGTATTTTAGTTAAGGCAAATTTAATCTTATTGCCTTTAGGTATAGAAAGTACAGGATAGCCTTTATTACTTACTCCTATTAAGCCCATTTGATAAACGGAATATTTATTATTGATTTTATGCTTTGAATAAGTATAAGGAAATACCAAAGCAACTTTAGTACAAGGTCCTCCAGCTACTGGAGGATTTAAACATCCACTTATACTAGCTCCTTGTATTTCATCGTGTAACATAATAGGAACATTATTATATTTTATTCTTTTAGCCTTTTTTGCTTTTAAATTGACTTTACCTCCATGTAAACATAATAAAGTATTATCTTCCAATATAGGATGCAAACAAGAAGTATCAAGAGTTGCATTAATATCTTCTATTCTAGGAATAGTTATCTTTCTTTTTCTAGCCATGAAAAGCCTT
>NZ_MJYF01000006.1:0-8554 GCF_001763175.1 Campylobacter sp. BCW_4332
TTAAAACCTCTTCTTCTTAACATCTTCTAAGATATTATTAGCTATATCACTTACTGTACTAGAAATAATAGCTGATTCATTAGCAATTTCAACATTATCTTTAGTAGTTTGATCAATTTGTGCTACGCTATCATTGATTTGAGTAATACCTGCAGTTTGTTCTTTAATACTTTCTGCCATATCATTGATAGATTGAACAAGTAAATTAGTATTAGCTTCTATTTCAGATAAAGACTTTTGAGTTCTCTCAGCTAGTTTTCTAACTTCATCAGCCACAACAGCAAAGCCTCTACCATGTTCTCCAGCACGTGCAGCTTCAATAGCTGCATTTAAAGCTAGAAGATTGATTTGATCTGCGATATCTCCTATAATACCTGTAACATTTTTAATCTCTTCAGATTGAGTGATAACATCACTAGTTTTAACTGAAACATTTTGCATAGAAGAAGTGATCTCTTCTAAAGCTGCTGCAGTTTCTTCTAAAGATTGAGCTTGAGAATTTGAAGAAGTGGTTAAGCTTTGAACAGCAGTTTGTAATTTTCCACTTTCATTAGCTAAAGCATTAGCAAAGTCTGAACTTTGTTTTAGCATTTTAACTATTTCATCACCTAAAGCATTAGTAGTTAATTCAACACTTCCTGAAGCATTAGAGATTTTATTTCTAAAATCTAAGCTTTTGTATTCTTCAAATATTTTATGAATAACATTCATATCAGAACCTACTCTAGCTTGTAAAACATCAAGAAGTTTATTTAGAACATTTTTAAGTTCAATAAGCTGTGGGTTTCTTGGATTAGCAGTAATTCTTGCTGTTAGATTACCACCTTCTACAACTGATACGGTTTGAACTGATTCTTTAACAGCTTGATTGTCTTGTTCTAAACCTTTTTTAGTAGCAAGGATGTTTTCGTTGATCATTTTGCCCATTTTTCCAAGTTCATCATCGGCTTTGATTGAAATTAAATCAACTTCGTGTTTTTCGTGATTTAAAAAACGAAAGAAATTTTCTAAAGATTTTAAAATGACAGGAATTCTAGATCCAACTATTTTTTTAACGCAGACATAAACTATAATCAATATGACAAGTAGTATAAAAAAAGAAATAACGATAAAAATAATTTCTAGTTTCTTTAAAGGTGCTAAAACTGAATTTTTAGGAGCAGTTACAACCATACTCCAATAACTTGAATTATTTGCAGTGCTAAAAGATGAAACGGATGCATAGCTTAAATCTCCAGTTGAAGCAACATAATCATCTATTATAACAGTTTTGTGTTCTTTAACAGCGTTATTGACTAACTCCACAGAGGGATCTTTATTTATATCATTGAGTGTTTTTAAAATGGCATTATGATTTTTATGAATGGCAATAACACCTTTATCAGTCATTAAAAATCTTAAATCCCCTTCAAAAAAATCTAATTTTGGGTCAAGTATGGTTTCAGAAACTTCAGAAAAATCTAAAGTATATCCAGCAACTCCAATCAATTTACCTTTATTATTAAAAATAGGCATTCCAAAATTAATACCTAGAAAATCTTTTCCATCGTAGTTAAGTTTAGTTGGTGGCCCAACAAATAAACTGTCTTTATCTCCATATTTAGCGTTTTTTTCTACTTGCTCTATAATCTTTAAATTACCAAAATTATTTGGCGTTTGAATCGTTTCTATTCCTCCAGATTTTCCAGTGGTTTGATCAAAATAAATCATAGCAAAAGTTTTACCATCAGAACTTGTGTATCTTTTATCAATTCCTTGAGCATCCCCTAGCACTGAAGTATCTTTTAAATACAAAAAAGTATAAGCTGAATATAAACTACTATCAAATAAATTTTTCATTAAGCTTTCAATCAAATCAGCATCAACTTGATTATTGTGTTCAAACATATCATTTAAGGAAGTTGCGGTTCCTTTTGTAAGTGCAACAGTTTCATTTAGAATACCTTCCATATAATTGGTGTATCTTTTTGAAGCTAAAAATATTGAATCCTTGGCCTCTTTCTCCATATTTTCAGAAATATATATGGAAACTGTTGAAACTAATACGATAATGCCTAAAATTACCCCTATAGCTACAGATAGAATAAGCTTAGTGCTTATATTTAAAGAACGAAAATTCATATTTTTTCCTTAACTTTTAAAAATTTATAAAAAACTTAGTATAGTATTCTATATTTTTTTAAAATATTCTTAAAAATTTTAATATCTTTTGTATTTTTACCATATGTTAACTTTTTATAAATATAAGTATTTAAAATATTGAAATTTTATTGAAGTTAAGAATTATTAATGCAATTTACCTTTGAACAGATTTTTATCGCAATGCTACTGACTCTTTTTGCAGGTTTTTCTACAGCTATAGGTTCTATAATAGCCTTTTTTTCTAGAAAAGATGATTTAAGGGTGCTTTCTTTAGGACTTGGTTTTTCAGCTGGGGTAATGATATATATTTCTTTCATGGAAATTTTACCCACTGCACTGAAAGATTTTAAAAATCACTATGATTCGCATTGGGCTGAGCTTTTAGGATTGGCTTGTTTTTTTGGTGGAATTTTAATATCTTTATTAATTGATAAATTAATCCCCGAAGATGTCAATCCTCACGAACCTAAAGAGGATTTAAGCGAGTTAAAAATTTGTCCCTTGCCCCAAAAAGGACAAAATCCTCCGAAATTTCATCCTGGAGAAAAATTACATCAGATCAATACTAAAGCTTTAAAACACACAGGGATTTTTACAGCTTTAGCTATTGCTATACATAATTTCCCAGAAGGTTTTGCTACTTTTATTTCGAGTCTTGATAATCTTACTTTAGGAATTGCTATAGCTATAGCTGTGGCTATACACAATATCCCTGAAGGTTTGGCCGTGAGTTTGCCAATTTACCATGCTACAGGAGATAAGAAAAAAGCTTTTATTTATTCGGCTCTTTCGGGTTTTGCAGAGCCTTTGGGTGCTTTTGTTGGAGCTTTGATTTTATTGCCTTTTATAGGCGATCTTACTTTAGCTATAAGTTTTGCTGTGATTGCAGGAATTATGGTTTTTATATCTCTTGATGAACTTTTGCCCGCTGCAAAAACTTATGATAAGGCCCATGATAGTTTATATGGACTTATATTAGGAATGGCAATAATGGCTTTAAGTTTAAATTTGCTTGGACAATAGAAAGCCTTGTGGCTTTCTTGCAATTTAATTCACACCTTTTGGCGCATTAAAGGCAGTAAGTTTTGGTAGTTCACCTTTAAATTTTTCTATGTTTACGAGCCCTGTGTGAGAGATATTGCCATTGGCAAGTTTTGAAGTTGGCATATCCATGGTTAAAACATTTGCATTTCCACATTTGCAAAGTCCGTTTTCATTAGGATCATACCAAGCACCTTCACAAAGCCTTACAACCCCTTGCATGATTTCATCGCTTACAACAGCCCCTGCTAAAACTTCACCGCGTTTGTTAAACACGCGTACTACATCGCCATTTTTTATACCAAGTTTTTTTGCATCTTTGGAATTGATTAAAATCGGCTCTCTATCTTTTATTGCATAAGTATCTCTTAAGCTTGTGTGGCAAAGTTGAGAGTGCAAGCGATCTCTTGGGTGATTTGTAAGTAAGTGGAAAGGTGCTTCTTTGGTTGCATTTCCAAGCCATTCAATAGGCTCAAACCAAGTAGGATGGGCTTTGCAATCATCATAATTATAATTTTTAATCGCTTCTGAGTAAATTTCAATGAGTCCTGAATCTGTACCCAGAGCATTTAAGATAGGATCTTCTATAAATTCTGAAAAACGAGTCCATTCTAAACTTTCAGCTGTTGGTTCAAAAGTGATTGGTTCATTTTTAGCCCAAAATTCTTCAAAACTTGGCATAGGAGCAGCAAAAGCTTCGCCAAAACTTTGAGTTTGTTTTAGGGCACTGTTGTAGTATTCTTTGATGAAATCTTTAGCTTTTTTGCCATTTTCTGTGTAGGCATTAAAGACATCTTTTCCATAAATTTTACAAATATCAGAGTAAATTACATAATCATCTTTGCTTTCACCCACAGGCTCAACTGCTTGTTTCATAGGAACTATATGCATATTTGAATAATCTCCTGTCATGGTAATATCATCTCTTTCATAAGATGAAGTTGCAGGCATAACAATATCTGCCATTTTAGCTGTTGGAGTCCAGTAAATTTCATTTACCACAACGGTGCGTGGTTTTCTCCATGCTTTTACGTTAGTGTTGGTATCTTGATGGTGCACTAAAGGATTTCCGCCTACCCAGTAAATAAAATCAATATCAGGATAGGTAAGCTTAGAGCCGTTGTGATCTATAGTTTTTCCAGGGTGAAGTAAAGCATCAGCGATTCTTGCTACAGGGAAAGAATAACTCGCTGCATTTTGAAGCCATTCTGCGCCTTCGTTTGAAGTTTCGCTTTTTGCTAAACCTTTAAATTTACCATTTTTCCAAATCCCTAAACTACCTGCTGTCATACCGCCGATAACTCCGCCTTTGCAAGTTGGAACACCGCCATTGCTGTAATGATAGCTTAGTCCAAAACCACCTCCTTTTGTGCCGATTTGTCCTAACATTGCACAAAGAGTAACTAACATCCAGTGAGGCTGTTCGCCATGATGTGCTCTTTGCATACCCCAACCACTCATAATCATAGTAGAATTATCATAAAAAGTTTCAGCTAAATTTTTGATAGTTTTTTCATCGATACCGCAAATTTTACTTGCCCATTTGGTATCTTTTTTCACTCCATCTTCTTTGCCTTCTAAATAGTCTTTAAATTTATCAAAGCCTGTGGTGTAAGTGTCTAAAAACTCGTAATTGACTTTTTTCTTAGCGATTAAATGGCTTGCCATACCTATCATTAAAGCTACATCGGTATTTGGGCGTGGAGCTATCCATTTGGCATTTAAAAATTTTGCTGTAGTGGTTTTTACAGGATCTATACAAATTATTTTGATTTTACTGTCTTTAAGTTTTTCAAAATACGCCAAACCTCTTTGTTCGTTTGAAGTCCAAGCTATACGTAAAGTAGATAGTGGATCAGCACCCCAAATCACAACATATTTAGAATCACTTAAGATATTTTCCCATGAGGTTTGTTGCTCATAAACTTCAATCGATCCTACAACATAAGGCATAATCACTTGAGAAGCTCCTGTAGAATAGTCCCCTGTAGCTCCTACAAATCCACCTGTTACATTTAAAAATCTATGAAGCAAGATACGTGAGTTTTGCATATTTCCACTTGATTTCCAGCCATAGCTTCCACCAAAAATCGCACTTGCACCTTTACTATCTCTTGTTTTTTTAAGCTCTTTGGCGATAAGCTTGATCGCTTCATCGTAACTTACGCGAACAAACTCATCTTTACCACGAAGTTCAGGCTTAGGATTGTCAGGATTTTCAAGGTAAGATTTACGTACATAAGGGTACTTCACACGAGATTTATAAACCATATCGGCGGTATAGTGCTGTAAAGGATTATCCATTTTTGTAACTTTTTCCCAAGGTTCACTTTTTACTATCTTGCCATCTTTTATAGTGAGTTTTAAAATCCCCCAGTGTGCTGCGGTAATCACTTCTCCATTTTTTACAAGTCCGAGGCTAACTTTTGAAGCTTCTAAGGTTTTTCCTGCACTTAAGCTTGGAATGAGAGGTAAAGCACTTAAGCTCGCTCCAATTTTTAAAAATTTTCTTCTATCTAGCATGCTTTTCTCCTTATTTTGTTTTAAAATCTTTTGCGTTTTTTTGTAAGTATTCTATAACTAACCATCTGTCTTTTTTATCAATGCCTGTTCTATCAGCCATAGAACGGAAAATTGCAGGCCAAGTATTAGCTGTAAATTCTTTTTCTTTGTGGATAGCATGACAAATTCCGCAGTTATTTACAAAAAGCTCTTTGGCTCGATTTAACATTTCTTTATTGTCTTTGACAAATTCTTTTTGTTCTGCCCAAATTTCAAGGCTTACCTTATCCCATTTTCCATCTTTTCCAGTTATTCTTTGAGAGAAATTTAATTTTGTATTTTTAGAAAAAGCTGCAACAATAATTCTTTGAGAGTCATTAAAATAAATCACAGAAGTTGCTTTAGGATTTACATAACCATCAATTTTTAGCAAAACCCTGTTATTTTCGCTTTTTAATACTTCAAAAGGATTTGTAGGTAAAAGTCTTCCTATGACTTTAGTATCATCTTTATTAAGATAAAGTGATACAACTTCATCGGCATAGACGGTATTTTCTGCCCATAAATATGTCGCTAGGACAATAAAAGAAATGAAAATCTTTTTCATTGCTATTCCTTAATATAAATTTGATGTAAATGTATTTTAACACTAGTTAATTTAATTATTAATTAATATTAACAAAATATTAATTAATAATTAATAACTTTTTTAGAAAAAAATAAGCATTTTATAGTTATAATTTAGAAAATAAATATACAAGAAAGGAAGACAATGTTAAAATCTATCGGAACTAAATTAACCCTTTCAGTAATTGGAAGTGTTATGGTTAGCTTAGTCTTTATGATTGCCATCATATCATGGAAAGTTTCTCAAAATATGGAAAAAGAAGCAGAAATTGCTCTAGACATAGCTTCAAAAAGATATGTAAATTATATGCAATCCACACTTAACGAACCTTTTTTACTCTCTAAAGCATTAGGTGCTAGTATACAACAAGTTATTAATGATAATGGGAATATTGACATTAATGTATTGGAAAATTTGACCAAAAAAACATTAGATTCAAGTATGCATACCACTTATGCTTTTTTATACATTAAAGATCTTTCAGTCTTATCAGGAAATAAAGAAAAAGACATTCAAAATGGAAATTTATCTATTGTTTATAATGATTCAACTCCAGGGATTGACGGAGGTATTAAAACATTTATACAAAATAAAAATATGTATAACAGCATACCTGTAATCTCAAAAATTGAAAACAATGTGCACAATGGAGAGCAAAAGGTTATTTTTGGTTCAGTTAAGCGTCTTGATTATGGCAATGGAGAATTTTTAGGAATAAACTTAGGAATGCCTATTTTTAATCAAAAAGGAGATTTTGCAGGAGTTATTGGTTTCTCTTTAGAGCTTTCACAGATGTCTAAAGCTTTACTTAATCCTTCATTAAATTTTCACGAAGGAGATCAAAGATTACTACTTACAGATGATGGAACATTTGTTATTCATGAAAATCCTAAAGCAATTTTGCAAAAAATCAATGAATACAACCATTCTCCTTCTGTAGCTCCTATATTAAGTGCTATTAAAGAACATAGAGATATTTTAATCAATAATTTTTATACATCTACAGGTTTAACCAGTTATGCTTCGGTTTCTTCTTTTAGTACATTAGAAAATTCAAGTCATTGGAGTATACTTGTAACAACCCCTAGAACTTCGGTTTTAGCACCTTTATATCATCTTCAATTAATTATAGTTGCTGTAGTTGTTATATTTTTAATTATAATTTCAGCTATTGTATATATGTGTATAAAATATATGGTAAGTGCAAAAATTAATTCAATTTTTAAATCTTTGCAAAATTTCTTTGACTTCATCAATCATAAAACAAAAAATGTTTCCACTATAGAAGTAAAAAGCAATGATGAATTTGGACAAATCTCAAGTGCTATCAACGAAAACATCCTTGCTACTAAAAAAGGTTTAGAACAAGACAATCAAGCTGTTAAAGAATCAGTTCAAACCGTATCAGTTGTAGAAGGTGGTAATCTAACAGCAAGAATTACTGCTAATCCAAGAAACCCACAGCTTATTGAACTTAAAAATGTTCTAAATAAACTTCTTGATGTTTTACAAGCTAGAGTAGGTTCTGATATGAATGTTATTCATAAAATATTTGAAGAATACAAAAGCTTAGATTTTAGAAATAAAATCTCTAATGCTTCAGGAAGTGTTGAATTAACTACTAATGCTTTAGGTGATGAAATAGTTAAAATGCTAAAACAAAGTTCAGACTTTGCTAATGCTTTAGCTAATGAAAGTGGAAAATTACAAACTGCTGTTCAAAGCTTAACCACTTCTTCAAATTCTCAAGCTCAATCTTTAGAAGAAACTGCAGCAGCTTTAGAAGAGATCACTTCTTCTATGCAAAATGTTTCAGTTAAAACTAGTGATGTTATCACTCAATCTGAAGAGATTAAAAATGTTACAGGTATTATAGGAGATATCGCAGATCAAATCAATCTTCTAGCTTTAAATGCAGCTATTGAAGCTGCACGTGCTGGAGAACATGGTAGAGGCTTTGCTGTTGTGGCTGATGAAGTTAGAAAACTAGCTGAGAGAACTCAAAAGTCTTTATCTGAAATAGAAGCTAATACTAATTTACTTGTTCAATCTATCAATGATATGGCAGAAAGTATTAAAGAACAAACTGCAGGTATTACTCAAATCAATGATAGCGTAGCACAAATTGATCAAACTACTAAAGATAATGTTGAAATTGCTAATGAATCAGCTATTATTTCTAGTACAGTAAGTGATATAGCTAATAATATCTTAGAAGATGTTAAGAAGAAGAGGTTTTAA
>NZ_MJYF01000007.1:0-83522 GCF_001763175.1 Campylobacter sp. BCW_4332
ATCAACGAAAACATCCTTGCTACTAAAAAAGGTTTAGAACAAGACAATCAAGCTGTTAAAGAATCAGTTCAAACCGTATCAGTTGTAGAAGGTGGTAATCTAACAGCAAGAATTACTGCTAATCCAAGAAACCCACAGCTTATTGAACTTAAAAATGTTCTAAATAAACTTCTTGATGTTTTACAAGCTAGAGTAGGTTCTGATATGAATGTTATTCATAAAATATTTGAAGAATACAAAAGCTTAGATTTTAGAAATAAAATCTCTAATGCTTCAGGAAGTGTTGAATTAACTACTAATGCTTTAGGTGATGAAATAGTTAAAATGCTAAAACAAAGTTCAGACTTTGCTAATGCTTTAGCTAATGAAAGTGGAAAATTACAAACTGCTGTTCAAAGCTTAACCACTTCTTCAAATTCTCAAGCTCAATCTTTAGAAGAAACTGCAGCAGCTTTAGAAGAGATCACTTCTTCTATGCAAAATGTTTCAGTTAAAACTAGTGATGTTATCACTCAATCTGAAGAGATTAAAAATGTTACAGGTATTATAGGAGATATCGCAGATCAAATCAATCTTCTAGCTTTAAATGCAGCTATTGAAGCTGCACGTGCTGGAGAACATGGTAGAGGCTTTGCTGTTGTGGCTGATGAAGTTAGAAAACTAGCTGAGAGAACTCAAAAGTCTTTATCTGAAATAGAAGCTAATACTAATTTACTTGTTCAATCTATCAATGATATGGCAGAAAGTATTAAAGAACAAACTGCAGGTATTACTCAAATCAATGATAGCGTAGCACAAATTGATCAAACTACTAAAGATAATGTTGAAATTGCTAATGAATCAGCTATTATTTCTAGTACAGTAAGTGATATAGCTAATAATATCTTAGAAGATGTTAAGAAGAAGAGGTTTTAATTAGTCATTTATACCTAGTGAAAAACTAGGTATAAATTTTTTCTTCGATTTAAATTTTTCATCAAAATTTCTAAAAAGTTTCCAAATATTTTTATATTTCCATTGTTTTAAATTTTAAATGGAGTAAAAATAAATGGAAAGAATATTGTTTTTAAAAGGTTCAGCTTTAGGTTCTATGGTGGCTTTTTTTAAGTTCAAATTTAAGTGCTGCTATGCTTAAGGATAAGGATTTTCTAGGTTTTAAAGTTGTTGATGCAAGCACACAAGATAAAGTTATAGCACCACAAGGTTATGAAGCAAGGGTTTTAATTTCTTGAGGTAATCCACTTTTAGTAAAGCAAAACCTTATGATGAAAATAAAATCATCGATATAAATGTAGTTAAAATGCTCATTTGGTTTTTTAGAGATAACGATGATGGTATGAGTTTTTTCCACTTTCAAAAAATAGAGCAATTTTAGCCGTTAATAATGAATATATAAATCCTGAAATTATATTTAATCATCCATAGCAAAAATTTAAGCAAAGAAGATATTTTATATGAGCAAGCTAGTGTGGGTGTGAGTGTCTTAGAAATCGAAAAAAAGATGATGATTGGACTGTTTTTAGACTCTAAGTATAACCGCAGAATCGATGCAAACACTAAAATGCAAGTAAGTGGAGCAGCTAAAAAAGAAGTTTTAAAAAATGAAAAATTTGTTCATGGAACTTTTGCAAATTATACGAATGAACAAACACTTTGGGAAACTTATATCACCTGTGAAGAAAATTTTGACGATTTTTTGAATTTTAGATGAAAATTTAGAATTTTGATGAAATATTTGATTTAGCTAAAAATATCGACGAAATCAATCTTTTAATATAAAAATATGCTTTAAAAGAACTTCTTTAGGGTGTTTAAACATGTAAATATAGGAATTATCGTAAAAAAGACGGGTTTATATGGGTGAATGACGTGTTATTTTTAAATTTATTAGTAAACACAAATATAAAAAAGGTGCTAATATAGCAAAATTATTAGATGAAAGCATTTTGTATATAGGACAGTTTAATGGTAAAGTGGGAGATTTTAAAAGATAGGGAAAATGGATAGCAAGCCACAAGCAAAGTGGTTCTAAAGAAGTATTTGCAATACTAGCAAATAATAAAACCACCAAGAACCTATCTCTTGATGAGCTTAAATTTGATAGAGATGGAAGACTTTGGATGCAAACAGATGGATCTTATCTAATAAAGATGAATACGAAGGTATGGGAATAACTGCATGCTAGCAGTAAATCCAAAAATAGGGAAATCAGACGTTTTTTAACAGGGTTTATTGCTTGTGAATTAACAGGGATTGTTTTTAGTGAGGGTTATACTACAATGTTTGTAGGTATACAACACCCAAGAGAAGGTTTAAAAGGTAGTACTTTTCCTTATGGAAAAACGCCAAGATCGAGTGTAATGATGATAAGAAAACTTGATAGTGGAGTGATAGGAAGCTAATAAATTCCAAGCTTAAGGCTTGGAATTTAATTACTGCATTAGCAATTACCAGTTTTTAAATATTTTATAATAGCTTCGCTAGCACGATAGGCTAAAGCATTTAAGGTTAAGGTAGGGTTGTAGCCTGGATTATGTGGAAAATTTCCTGCACCTACGACAAAAAGATTGTTAACATCCCAATGTTGTAAATAAGGATTAACTACACTTGTACTTTTATCTGTACCCATTATAGTTCCGCCAGCAATATGGGTAGAAGTATACCAACCATTTGAAACTACTCCATAATCTCCTAATTTTGGCGAAGTGTAAATATTTTGCGCTCCCATTTCTTGCATGATGCTTTTTAGTTTTGGAAGCATAAAATTATAAAGATTTTTATCTTGTTTGGTAAAATTATAGGTTACGCGGATAAGTGGTAGTCCATAAGCATCTTTATAAGTTGGATCAAGGGATAAATAATTACCTATATAAGGAATAGATGCACCCTGAGCTCCAATATAAGTAAATCGAGTATAATTATAAATAGAAGCTTTTTTAAATTCGGCTCCCCATGAAGGTGTACCTGGTTTAATTGGATTTGATGCTATAGGTCTTGCTCCATTTTGGGAAATTCTAAAGCTTGCTCCATGAATAAAATCAAGTTTAGAATGATCGAAATTATCCCCGTTAAAATCATCTATCCAATTGCAAAGTGCCCAGATCCAAGATAAGAATTAAATGGATCTTTGAAAAAACCATTAACACTAGGTGTGATTTGATAACTATAATTTTTTCCTAAAGTTCCTTTGCCTGTTTTTGGATTATAAATTTCGCCTATATTAGAAACCATTAAAAGTTTAGCATTGTTGAAAACATAAGAGCCTAGCATAACCACTTCTGCAGGCTGGATAAATTCTTCTAAAGTTAAAGTATTGATAAATTTTACCCCTGTAGCTTTACCATCTTTATGCAAAATTTCTAAAACATTAGCATGCGTTTTAATATCTAAGTTTTTAGTTGCTAAAGCTGAAGGTATAGTTGTTACTATAGGAGAAGCTTTTGCACCATATTCACAGCCAAAATGCTCACAAAAAGCACAATATTGACATGCTCCCAAGCTTTGTTTATCAGGATTTGTATAAGTTTGAGATGAGTTTGAAGCAGGAACCATACATGGATGATATTCAAGTTTTTTCGTTGCTTTATCAAATTTTTTTAACATAGTTGTTTTTTCTAAAGGAGGATTTGGATAAGAATTTTTTCTTTTTCCTGAGAAAGGACTTTTATCTTCTCCAGAAACTCCCATCATTTTTTCAGCTTTGTCGTAGTAAGGTTCCATTTCATCATAGTTTACACCCCAATCTTGAATAGTGTATTCTTTAGAAACTTTATTTTTGCCATATTTTTCTTCTGTTAAAGATTTTATTTGAAAGTCATAAGGTAGAAAACGATAACTCATGCCATTCCAATGAACTCCTGCTCCACCAACATTATTACCGACATCAAAAGCATAATTTTTTCTCATTGGTAAAGCAATTTCATTATCATTATTCCTAACACATATACTTTCTTTACTTAAATCTTGTTTCATTGCAGCATTATTTACATATTTATACTCATCATGCGCACCCAAAAAATCCGAAGTATCTTGATGTCCACCCCTTTCTAAGGCGACAACTTTAATCCCTGCTTTAGCGCATTCATTTGCAACAATAGAAGAACTTCAACCTAAACCTATAACAACAACATCTGTTTTTTTAAGTATTTTTGCCATTTGTATTCCTTTAATGTGACATATCAGCCAAAGAAATAGGCTCTATCACTTCAAATTTATCTCCATCTAAAACTTGAGCTGCGTAAGTCATTTGAGCGCCTGGGAATTTTTTCATGCGCCAAGCTTGCATATTTGCATTGCCGCCATAAATTGGATCAGCATAAACTCCTGTTATAGTTATGCTTCTTAACTCTGTAAAAAAATCGCTAGCTTTTATCTTATCTCCAAAAGAAACCTTTGTTTTATCTTGTTCAAAAGCTCTTAAGACTTCATCTTTTTGTTTTGCGCTAAGCTCTACAAAGCCTTTTTTATAACGAAGTTTTGCTTCTTCATCTAAAGCATTTACCCCCATTTTAAAAAGTTCGGCTCTAGTTAAAGGATATTGATAACCTTGATTTTTCTTTCCTTGTATAAAAGGTCCAAAGCGATAATCTTTTGCTCCACTTCAGTAATTTCCTGCAAGTTCATTATCTATAAAAATAGCTACACCTAATTTTTTAGCACCTGGTCCTAAATCATCTTCGGGAAAAATTCTTTCTACTGCTTCACTCAGAATATCAAGTTGTGCAGAATTATTAAAAAAAATTCTAGCACGATAATTTTGAGTAGAATTCAAATTGTTTTGATTGTGCGTATGAGCAAAAACCATACTTGGTGCGATAGCACCTACTAAAGCAAACAAAGATGAGGCTTTAAGAAAATTTCTGCGACTTTGTTTTTTGTCCATGTTTTTTCCTTCCTTATTTTTTTAAATGTGTAATTATGTAACAAAATTAAGTATAATTTAAATTATATTTAATAATATTTATAAAACGTTATGAAAAAATATTTTATATTTTTAAGGAGTGTTGATATAAAGATTTAGGCTAGGAATTCTAGCCTACAATAAGAAAAAATCAATGCAAGCTTTCTATATAAGCCATAGCACTTAATGCAGCTACAGCTCCATCACCTGCAGCACAAATCACTTGCTTAGGTGCATCTTTTCTAAGATCTCCTGCGGCAAAAAGTCCAGCAACACTAGTTTGCATTTTAAGATCAACACTTACTTGCCCACCTTCTTCCATATTGCATAAAAACTTACCATCGTCTTGTTTTAAAATTTCATTTCTTACATTAAGACCAACAAAAGTAAAAATTCCTGGAACATTTAAATCTCTAATACTACCATCTTTTAATTTTA
Source organism: Campylobacter sp. BCW_4332 (assembly GCF_001763175.1). Lineage (NCBI taxonomy): Bacteria > Pseudomonadati > Campylobacterota > Epsilonproteobacteria > Campylobacterales > Campylobacteraceae > Campylobacter > Campylobacter sp. BCW_4332. The sequence continues at coordinate 5,339 of NZ_MJYF01000007.1, forward strand.
CTTTTACACCAGTAACACCCATTTTATCACCATATACTTCATCTACACTTGCACTAGTAATGAGTTCTATTTTTTCATTTTTCTTAACTTTTTCTACTGTAGATGGAGCTGCTCTAAACTCATCTCTGCGGTGGATAAGATAAACCTTAGAACAAATATTTGCTAGATACAAAGCTTCTTCTAAAGCCGTATCTCCACCACCTAAAACTGCAACTTCTTTATTTTTATAAAAAAATCCATCACAAGTTGCACAAGTGCTTACACCTTTTCCAAAAAATTCATCTTCGCCTTTAAAACCTGCTCTTTTTGGAGCTGAACCTGTGCAAACTATCACAGCTTTAGTAAGTTCTGTTTTACCACCTTCTAATTTGATGGTAAAACTTCCATCACTATTTTTTAAAATTTGTTCTACTCCAACCATTTCATGTTTTAAACCAAAGCGCATACATTGTTCATTCCAAGGAGCCATAAAAGAAATTCCATCCATAACTTGGGCTACACCTGGATAATTTTCTATTTCAGAACTTGAGGTAATTTGTCCGCCAGGCATACCTTTTTCAAACATTACTACATTCTTAAGACCACCTCTAGTTGCATAAAGTCCGGCACTAAGTCCAGCAGGACCTCCACCTATGATTGCTACATCTAACATCTACATTTCCTTTATATTGAATTTTATTATTAATAATGATATAAAAATTATTCTTAATAGTAGTTAATAAAAATTATTATTTAGTATAAATTTGAAATTTTTAAGAAGAAGGCTAGTTATACTAGCCTTTAGTTTATAGTAAAGAGTTTAGTTTATCACTAATTGCTTGTTTAGATTGTGCACCAACGAGTTGATCTACAACTTCACCATTTTTAAAGAAAATAAGCGTAGGAATAGAGCGAACACCAAATTCAGCTGCTAAATCACCTTGTTCATCTGTATTTACTTTGCAAATTTTAGCTTTACCATCAAAGTCATTTGCAAGTTCATCAATAACTGGAGCAAGCATTCTACAAGGTCCGCACCATGGAGCCCAAAAATCAACTAAAGCTACACCTTCTTTTGCTTGAGCAAAATTATCACTTGTTAATTCAATATATTTTCCCATAATTTTTCCTTTCTTTAATTTTTGTCTAATTGTATTTTATTTTTTTAAATATCAGCTTAAAAACTTATATTTTCGCAAAATTGTATCACATCATTTTTAATGCAAATCAGATCAATCTGAAAATCCGATGAAATTCCATTTTTAAGATGATAAAATTCTATAGTTTTTAAAATTTTTTCAAGTTTTTTTCTATTCAAACGCTCGGAAGCTTCATAATCATTTTGAGTAAATTTAACCTCTATAAAATGTAAAATTTCATCTTTTTTGGCTATTATATCGATTTCTCCAAATTTAGAATGGAAATTTCTTTTTAAAATTTCAAAGCCTTGTTTTTTTAAAAATTTACAAGCCTTATCTTCACCTAAAATTCCATCTAAATAAGCTTTTACACCCATTATTCTATACGCATCATAAAAGGCTTGGTTTTTATAAAATCTTGTTTGCGTAAAATTTCAAGCAAATTTTGTATGCTTTTTTCATAAGTTAAATGCGTAGTAAAAAATAAAGTACTGTAATTTTCATCATTTTTTTTAGGTTTTTGTAAAAAACTATCGATAGAAATATTATTTTCACTCATCAATTGTGTGATTTTAGATAAAACCCCTATTTTATCTTCAACTTTCACCCTTAAATAATATTTTGTATAAATTTCATCTTTGCTTAAAAGCTCGTATTCTAAAGTATTCACAAAACCAAGCATTGGTGCTTTTACCTGATCTCTTGCTATATCCATAAGATCTGAAATCACAGCACTTGCAGTGGCCTCTCCTCCTGCTCCTGCTCCATAATACAAACTTTCACCCAACAAATCTCCATTAATACTTATAGCATTCATCACTCCATCGACTTTTGCAAGCATTTTTTCTTTATCTATCATAGTAGGATGCACTCTTAATTCTACTTTATCTTCACGCACCTTGGCTATACCTAAAAGTTTTATGGTAAATTCAAACTCATTAGCAAAATACATGTCTTCAGGCGCAATTTCGCTAATACCCTCGATCAAAATATCTTCAGGTTTAGCTTTAAGATTATAAGCGATACTTGATAAAACAAGCAGTTTATGAGCTGCATCTTGTCCTTCTATGTCAAAAGTTGGATCAGCTTCTGCATAGCCTAAATTTTGAGCTATTTGTAAGGCTTGTTTAAAACTCATATTTTTTTGACTCATAGAACTTAAAATATAATTACTCGTACCATTTAAAATCCCTTTTATAGCCAAAATATTATTTGCACTTAAACCTTCTTTTAAAACCTTTATAATAGGAATTCCTCCAGCCACACTTGCTTCATAACCAAAGGCTAAATTTTTAGCCAAATTTTCAAGTTCATAACGATGATAAGCAAGCATAGCTTTATTTGCAGTAACAACAGCTTTTTTCTTTTTTAAAATTTCACTCACTATTTTAAAAGCTTCATCCACTCCACCCATTAACTCCACAAAAACATCTACATCAGCATTTAAAATTTCTTCAACGCTATGAGTAATTGGAATTAAAGCGTTTTTTTTAGGACTTCTAGCAAGAGCGATCACAGGAGTTATGCTTTGCCCACATCTCGCACGAATAAGTTTATTGTTTTCTAAAAGAAATTTAACCACTGCACTTCCAACAGTGCCATAACCAAGAATTGCTACTTTCATAACTTACTCTTTTAAATATTTTTTGATATTGCGTGCAGCTTGGCGTATGCGATTTTCATTTTCAATTAAAGCAATTCTTACATACTCATCACCTGCTTCGCCAAAACCTACCCCAGGACTTACTGCAACACTAGCACGCTGTAAAAGTTGCTTTGAAAATTCTAAACTTTTTAAATGTCTTTTGCTTTCAGGGAGTTTTACCCAAACAAACATACTTGCTCTTGGTTTTTGAAGTTTCCAGCCTGCATTTTCAAAAGCTTCAAGTAAAATGCGCATTCTTTTATCATAAGTTGCACGGATTTCATCCACACAAGTTTGATCTCCATCTAAAGCTATGGTAGCTGCTACTTGAATAGGTGTATACATACCATAATCAAACCAAGATTTTATTTTTTTAAGCGCACTGACTAAGCGTTTATTTCCTACTACAAAACCTACACGCCAGCCTGCCATATTGTAAGATTTTGAAAGAGTGTAAGTTTCTACCGCTACATCTTTTGCACCTTCAATTTCCAAAATAGAAGGAGTTTTATAGCCATCATAAGTTAAATCTGCATATGCAATATCTGAAATAATATAAAATCTTTCTTTTTTTGCTGTTGCTATCAATCTTTCATAAAAACTTTTTTCACAAGTTACTGTTGTTGGATTATGCGGGAAATTAACAACGACATATTTTGGACGCGGGATGCTTTCATTTAAAGTTTTATGTAAATTTTCAAAAAATTGATTTTCATCAAGCTCAAATTTTTCATTATAAGCTAAAGGCATTTTTGCTACATTACCTCCTGCTATAATAAAAGCTTGAGTATGTATAGGATAAGCAGGAGTTGGCACAATAGCAACATCTCCAGGATTTATAATCGATCTTGCAAGATTTACAAAACCCTCTTTTGAACCCATGGTAGCTACAACTTCATTTTCAGGATCTAAATTGACATTATATTTTCTTTTATACCAATTACAAATTGCTAAGCGAAGTTTATAAATCCCCATGGAAGTAGAATATCCCGAGGTTTTATCTTTGTTAGCACTTTCACAAAGTTTATCTATAATGTGTTGTGGAGTTTTACCATCGGGATTTCCCATTGAAAAGTCGATGATATCCTCTCCGGCACGTCTTGCTGCCATTTTTATCGCATTTACCTCTGCGAAAACATAATTTGGAAGTCTTTCTATGGTATTAAAACGGATTTCATCAAACATTTCTTAATCCTTTATTTTTTAAGTGTGATTTTTAAACCCCTGCGTATATTATCTAAACTATACATATCGCTTACAATAGCATATATAGCACCATTTGGAATAAGTTCTGAAAAATGATTATTTTTATTTTCGCTTTTTACTGCTTTAATTAGATTTAGATTTTTATCTAAAAAGAAGATTTTAGGAAACCAATTGTCTAAATCATTTGCATCAATAATCAAATTTGTAGCATTTTTTAAATCAAGCACATAGTCTTTAAGGGGCTTTTCTAATGATTTTGGAGTATTTAAATTAACATTTGTATTGGTTTTTAATACAGCATTGGAAAAATTTAAATCATATTCATAATCATATGCCCCAATACGCTTAATATTATCTATATAGACAGAATTTTCTTTTAAGAGATTGTAAAGCGTTCCAGGATCTAAAATATATTGAGATTCTACTTGTATGGTATAGTCAATATTTCCTTCTCTTAAAATCAAATCTGTAGGGATAAAATATATATATCCGGCATCTGTTAAAACATCGGATAAAATTTTAAAAAACATAACTTCATCAGCTTTTGCTTTAAAATTTAGCCTCAGAGTTTGAGGATTTGATAGTGTTAAGGCAATTAAAGAATTGGTTTTTAATATTTGAGATATTTTTGCAATATCACAATTTCCATTATTATCTATGTAAGAATTATTTGAAAATAATAATTCTAGTTGAGAATTTTTACTAGGATTGTTTACTAAATTTTTTGCCAAATCAAGACTTGAGATTGCAAAAGATATATTAACATAAAGAGTAAGAATAATAATTTTTTTTACCATTCTTTGCCTTTATTTAATTTTGCAAATTCAGCAGCTGAAATACTTGTAATTTTTCCATCTTTAATCAAGAAACGTTTTGAAATTCCTGCAGGAAATTTTTGTTCTTTATTTTCTTGATCAAACATTGTTAAAGCTGCAGCTCCTGTTAAAATTAACTGATCTTTATCTAAAGAAATATTAAAATCTTTTTCTTTAACAAAGCTTGTTTTTTTAAGGCTTTTTAAATCTATCAAACCTATCCAAATCTTGGTAGAGATTTTAAAATGTGCTTCTTTTAAAGAATCAGTTTTTGGTGTATTTATGTCTTCTTGGATTTGGGTATTTTTTTCTTCATCAAGTAAGGTTGTGTTATTTTCACTGATATTATTTTCTATGCTTATGTTTTTATCATTTTCTTGTAATGAGATGTTTTGGATTGGTAAAACGCTCTCTGTTTTATTTGTTTCTTGTGCTTTATTGTTGTCTATAACAACAACATTATTTCCACCTAAAGATTTTAAATTTTCTTGTGCTTGTCCTATGATATCTATAACTGTTGTACTAGTATTATTTTGTTCATCTTTGAAAAAAGTTTTAAGTGTATCAAAATAATAAATTCCACTTCCTATGATCACTAAAACAATAAGAATAATCAAAGAAGGCCAAGCATTAGAGGATTTTTGACTATAAGCATCTAGTTTTGGGGTTATCATTTTTGATTTTGTTTGTGGAGTAGGATTGTTTTCACTAAGATAAGCTTCATACTCTTCGTTAAAATCACTAAAGTCGAGTTCGTATTCTCTGCTTAAAATTTTAACAAAACCTTTAACATTAAAACGACTTAAAACAGCAAAATTCTTTTCTGCTAAAGCTTCAAGAAAATCAAGTTCAATTTGTGTTTTTGCTGCAACTTCTTTTAAATTTAATTCTTGTATTTTTTTCCAATTAAGCATTTAACATCCTATCACAAAGTATTGCAAAAGCAGCGCTGACATTAAGACTATCAAAATTATTTTTCATCGCAATGCCCACACATTCATCGCATTTTTTTACAATTTTAGAGCTTAAACCAAAACCCTCACTCCCCAAAACTAAAACTTTTTTACCATTGCTTATTTTTACACTGTGAATTTCTTTTCCCGAGCCATCGCTCGCATAAAAATAAAAACCCACTTGTTTTAGTTCATTTATTACACTTAAAGCATCGTTGCTTATCACAATAGGTAAATCAAGAGCCGCTCCGCTGCTTGTGCGAATTACTCCTTCCATGGCTAATTTTTCACCAATAAAAATTAAAGCTCCAACCCCTAAAGCATAAGCTGTACGCGTGATAGCCCCTATATTTCCTACATCACTAATTCCATAAAGCATAACAATAAAATCATTTTTTTTGACCTCATTTAAATTCGCAAAAGAACTTTCTTTAATATCTAGCAAAAAACCTTGATGGTTTCCACCTTTCGCATAAGCTTGAGCAGTTTTAAAATCAAGTTTTTTGATTTTAAAACCTGATTTTGCGATTTTGGAAAAAGTAGTTTTATCACATTCTTTTGCTAAATAAAGCTCATTGATACAGTCTTTATGATATTCTAAAATATAAAAAAATATTTGCTTCCCATAAACTATCATATTAAAATTTTACCTAATCTTGACTTAAAAGCAGTTTTTGATAAATTTCTTTTGCATTTTTTCCATTAAACTTTGATAATAATTTTGCTTTTGCTTTTAAAGGCAGCTCTAAATCCATAATATCTTTTTCACAAAGAGTATTTTGCAAAAAATTTTGTTCTTTTGATTGTAGTACTACAACCCATTCGCCGTTTAAATTAGACTTTTTTAAAATTTCAAAAAGCTGTTTAGCATTGCCTTTAAATTTATTTTCAAATTTTTTACTGATTTCTTTAATCAAGAAAATTTCTCTTTGGCTGTCTAGAATCATAATTTGTTCTATCAAAGATAAAATACGCTTGGGAGATTCGTAAATAATACTTGGATAAGGAAAGTTTAAAATTTTTTCTATATCTTTTTGTCTTTCTTTGCCTTTATTTGCTAAAAAACCGATAAAGATAAATTCTTTTTGACAAAATGCCGAGCTTACAAGAGCAACTAAGGCTGCATTTGCACCTGGTAAAATTTCATAGGCGATATTATTTTCTTGTGCAAATTCTACCAAAGCCTTGCCAGGGTCACTAATCCCTGGCATTCCTGCATCGCTTAAATAAGCTACATTTTTTTCAAATATTTTTAAATCAATACTTGCTAAAACCTCTTTTTCATTATGGGAGTGTAAGGCTATAAATTTAGAAATATGTATATCAGTGTGAAATTTTGCATTTAATAATGAAATCAAAGACTTACTTACTCTCGTATCTTCGCAAAACACAAGATTGCAAGTCTTTAAAAGTTCTAAGGCTCTAAAAGAAATATCGCTTAAATTTCCTATGGGAGTAGGAATAAAATAAAGCATAATTATTGCATTGCGTATTTTTTCTTAAATTTCTCTACACGACCTGCAGCATCTACAATTTTTTCACTACCTGTAAAAAAAGGATGGCAATTTGAACAAATATCTACTTTTAATTCTGCTTTGTTTGACTTTGTTGTAAAAGTATTTCCACAAGCACAACTTACTTTGCATTCTACGTATTCTGGGTGAATTTCTTTTTTCATTAGTTTTCCTTAAAAATTAAAACAATAAGCCGTGATTATAAATTATTTAACATAAAAAAGAGATTAATTTAAGAAAAGTTAAAGCAAAATTTTTGAAGCTATAGCTATAATAGCTGTTTGACTTTTTAGAATATTAGAGCTTTTAAGAGAGACTTTCCGGTTAAACAATAATCTCTCATCATTGTTAAATCCACCTTCAGGACCTATAAAATATAATTCTTTTTCATCGAAATGACTTTGTTGTTCTCCTTGAAAATCAACCATAATTGCATTTGGAAATTTTTGAACAAATTCTTGAGTGCTTTGGTGGATAATTAAATCCATTTTAGTATTTCTACCGCATTGTTCACAAGAAGAAATAATGATTTTTTCAAATCTTTCTAAATCGATTTTAAAATTTCTTTGTGAAAAATTTGTAAAAACCAAATGTAATTTTTTTACTCCAAGTTCATTTAAGAAAGGTAGAGTTTTTTCTAAAATTTTAATATCTATAATGGCTAAGGCTAAGTTTAATTCACTTTGTTTTATATTTTGTGATTTTTTGTTTAAAAATTTTAAAGTGCAAGAATTTCTTGTTAAATTTGTGATTGTATAGTTGTAAAGAAAATTATCTTGTAAATTTCTAAGATTTAGCTCCGAATTTTCCTTTACTCTTCTTACTTTTAAATGATTAAAATTTTCTCCTTGAAGTTGTATAAACTCTTCTCCAGCTTGCTTGTTATACAAAAATTGCATTTTATAGATATCTTTCTATTAAAAAAGGCAAAAACAATAAAAAAATTTCAAAAGGTAAAATCAAACAACTAATCCATCTAAAAGTGGCATATTTTCTAAATCTTCTTGCTTTTTTGAAACAAACAAAGTGAAAAATTGCTAAGGCAAAAATTAAGATCCAAGAAAAAATCATTACCCAGATATTGACATTCATTTGAAATTGTTTCATTGCTGATAACAAACAACCTGTAAAAATAATCAAAGCTAAAAATAAATAATAAATTGGTAAAAATAATCGTATTCTGCGAATAAAAATGAATTCGGTTTTAAAATTTCCTTGTGTTAGTATAAGATAAAAAAGCATTAAAAAACCGCTCGCATAAAGACTATAAAGATGTAAAGCTAAAAAGAATTCGTAACTTTGATCCATTATTTTCCTTTGTTTATAAAATCAGCTAAATTTTGAATTTGTTCATCGCTTAAAAAACTATGGTTTTTATCTTTTATCATTTTTATTTTTTGTATAAAAATTTTATTGCCTAAGGTTTTAATGGCCGTGCTGTTTTTAGGTTTTAATTCTCCTTTTTCTCCATGACAAGTGGCGCATTTTTGTTTATATAAAGAGTTGATAATACTAGGATTGGCTTCATGTTCATCATCTGAACTTTGTGCTTCATCATCTACAGGTAAAGGCAGGTTGGAGTCACTTAATTCTGTTTTTTCATCGTTTTGTTCTATTTGGACTACTTCTTGATCTGTATTTTGAGTCTTGGAAATATTTTTTTCATCATTAGAACAGGCAGATAAAACTAATAAAAAAAAACTTAAGGCAATTAAAATTTTAGCTTTTTGCATTAAATCTCCTTTGGATTTATAAAAATTTCTTCATTTTTTAATTTGTTATAAAAATCTATATCATTCCATTCTGCTTTAATGCCATTAGAAAATTCTATGTCTTGAAGTGAAATTTTTGGCATTAGCTCACTATAGGCATCTTCTCTAAAACCTTGTGCATAGCCTGTTCTTGTTTCATGAACAATGATGCTTTGTAAAGTTACTCCTTGTTCTCCATTTACCATTTTTGTTTGTTTTAATAGAGCATCTATAAGTATGAAAAATACACGACAAAAATTTTCAGCACTTACATTAACAGGCAGGCAAATCCAACGACTTGAATATTTTTTCATTTCTTCTAAATATTTTGCGTCATCATATTTAAAAAGAGTGATAGCATGATCAAAACTATCAATAATTTGGCGTATATAGGTTTTTAAAAGTCCAAAATCATAGACCATTCCAGCATTATCTAAATATTTGCTTTCAAGTAAAACTTCAACTTTGTAAGAATGTCCATGAATGCTACTTTTGCAACGCTTAGAAGAACAAAATCTAACAATGTGTGCGTTTTCAAATTCAAATAATTTTCTTATAATCATACACCCTCTTTATTGTTCCAAAGACGAATATGAATTCTATCAGAATAATTATAACCATTCTTAATACAAAATTCAGCAATTTTTTGAGCATTTTTTTTAAGATTTTGCTCATTTTCACCCATAGGCATACAAAAAATTTGATTTGGAGCTTCTTTTAGAATTTCATTGATTTCTAAAAATGAATTATCAAGGGTATTGGCATTTAAAACAAATTTATAAAAACTATCTTTTGCGTAATTTTTAAATGCTTTTAAAGCTTTAAAATTTAATCGTTTATCTTTTTTTATCCCGCTATTTTGGAGTTTAACGCTTAAAGCAAAAATACATTCTTTGTAAAAAGGATATCTATCAAAATCAATTTCTATGCTTCCATTGCTTTCAAAGTGTATTTCGAATTTATTTTTTAATAACATTTGGATAAATTCTATAAATTCAGGATTTTCATAATGGATTAATGGCTCTCCACCTGTGATAACAACTATAGGATTAAAACCTTGTTTTAATTTTATCACTCTTTTTAAAAGTTCATTAGCATTTAAAGTTTCATAACTTTCTTTAAAATCTTTTGTGAAAACAGCTCTTATCGTGTCACATCCGATGAGAGTTTTATTGTTTTTTGATATTTTTACATTAAAACCTAAACAGTTGAAATTACAGCCAGCAAAACGCATAAAAATAGCTAATTTTCCATTATATTTACCTTCTCCTTGAATACTTAAGAAACTTTCAACAAGTTGCAAAATTAACCTCCAGTTTGATAAAAAGCACGAGATGAGGTTTTATTATCAACAACACTCCATTTATTTTTTTCTGGTTTATTTCTTAATACCTCTTGTAATATTTCTACAGCGGCTTTAATATCACCTTTTCGAACCGCTTCTTTTATACTTAATGCTTCATCAAAATAAAGGCAAGGTATTAACAAGCCTTCAGCGCTTAAGCGTATGCGATTGCAAGAATCGCAAAATTCATGGCTATGAGGATCTATAATTCCAAATTCATAATCATCTGCCTTGTAAATACTCACAGGTGCTTTTTCATCTTTTTTTATAAGTTGAATTTGATATTTTTGACTTAAAATTTGTATAATTTCATCTCTTTTTAATCCTTGTAATTTACCATAAGCATGAGTATTTTCCATAAATTCTATAAAGCGAATTTGAGCTTTTTTTGATTTTGCAAATTCCAAAAGAGATATCAGTTCATCATCGTTTAAATTTTTAAGAGCTACAGTATTAAGTTTTACTTTCAAATCTAGATTTAAAGCTTCATCAATTCCAGATAAAACACTATCTAATACATCTTTTTGCGCAAGAGTTTTTGCTTTTTTGTGATCTAGGGTATCAAGTGAAATATTAAGTCGTTTAAGTCCAGCATTTTTTAAGTCTTTAGCAAAGTCTTTTAGTAAAAATCCATTTGTAGTTATAGCAAGGTCAATATCGCTTTTATAATCGCTAATCATTTTTATAAAAATACTTAAATCTTTTCTTAATAAAGGTTCCCCACCTGTTATACGGATTTTTTCAATTCCTTCGTCTATAGCTGCTTTGATAAATAAAAAAAGTTCTTCGAAGCTTAATAAATTTTCTTTTGGCTGATAATCGAAAGGAATTTTTGGCATACAATAAAGGCAGCGAAAGTTACATCTTTGTGTAACTGAAATTCTAAGATAATTTATTTTTCTACCGAATTGATCTATAAGCATTTATTTTCCATTCTATTTTATTAATTTCTTAAATTTTAAGACAAGTTCTACATTTCCAGTGCCAATGCGTAAATCTTTAGCGATTTGTTCTATGCTTTTTCCTTCTTTGAAAAGATTTTCTATTTTTTGTTCTTCTGTATCGTAATTTGGTGTAAGTTTAGCCATGCTTTGTGCTTTTTGTTCCAAATTTAAAAGACGATTTTGTTGTTCATTTTGAAAATCTTCTATGATATGTTCCATAGTTTTTAGTGTTCTTAAAACAGGAGTGATTTTTGAACTGATTTGTTTATCAAGTTCAATCATAATTTCTTCTTTTAAAAGAGAGATTTTATAGTCTTCATCCTCTTCGCTATCATCTTTAACCCCTAATTCTTTACGAAAATAATGAAGTTCTTTGGTAATATCTTCTATCACATTTTGAAGTTTTGCTATTTTTGCATTATTTTCTCTTTCTTTGATATTCATATAGGCTAGCATTGCAATTAAAAGCACAATTATAAAAACTAAATAAAGTACATCATTACTCATTCTTGGCCTTTCTTATTTCTTATCATATTTCTTTGAATTTCAACAACAAAAGTATCAAAAGCCATTTTGTCTTCAGGCTTAATTTTGATAATTTTTGCCAATGTTTGACTTTGAGCTTTGATAAAAATAGCTATTTTTTGATTATTTAAATCAAATCTTAAATAATATTCTTTATCTTCTTCTAAAATAGTATCCAAAAAATTTAGATATTCAAAATTCAAAGATTCTACTACCCCTTTTTGCTTAAGCGGTATAAGTTCTTTATTTTTATCTAAAGAATTTTCAAGCCTTAAAATATCTTCTTTTAGACTTAAAAGAAGATCAAAAATAATTTTTTCACCCTCGTCAAAATCAATGCGTAAAGCAAGTTTTTTCCATTTTAAAATTTGAGAAATTGCTCCAAGTTTTAGGTATTCTCCAAGAAAACGGTTATTTTCTATTTTACAACATTCTAAATGAGCTTCAAATCCTGCTTTAAAAAGTGTTAATTCCATAATAAATCAATCCAAATAAAAATAAAAAAGATAATACTTAAATAACCATTGAGAGTAAAAAATGCTCTATCAATATGAGCAAAATTCTTGTGAACAATTTTATGTTCCAAGGCTAAAATAATACCGCTTATAATTACCCCAGTAAGTGCTATTTTTCCAAGTGCTACACCCCAAACTTCCCACACAAAAAGAAGCCAAAATAATACCGCTAAAATATGGCAAAAAGCTGATATAAATAAAGTAGCCTTTGAGCCAAATTTAGCAGGGATAGAGTGAAGTCCTATTTTTTTATCATACTCCATATCTTGTAAAGAATAAAGCAGATCAAACCCAGCTGTCCAAAAAGTTACACCTAAACATAAAATAACGCTATAAATGTGAATTTCACCCATAATTATAACGCTTCCTGCAATAGGCGCAAGTCCTAAACAAAATCCTAAAACTAAATGCGCTAAAGAACTAAAGCGTTTGAAAGCTGAATAAATAGCCAATACAAAAAGCACAGGAAAAGACAAATAAAAAGCCAAGGTATTAATAAAATAAGAACATAATATAAAAATAAGTGCATTAATAATAATAAAAATCCATACGCTTTTTCTACCTATTTTTCCACTGACATTAGGACGATTTGCACAACGAGGATTATCCTTATCTATATCTTCATCCATTAAACGATTTGTAGCCATGGCAAAATTTCTTGCACTTACCGCACAAATAATACCTAAAATCAATGCCTTAAAACCAAACCAAGCAGTGTCATTTGTAAGTTTTGATGCTACAATCATAGAGGAAAATAAAAAAGGCAAAGCAAAAATAGAATGTTTAAATACTACAAGTTCTAAAATATCTTTAAATTTTATCCAGAATGTGTTCATTTTTCTACTTTAAAATATTTTTTGCTATGATTTTACTAAAATTTTTATAAATTTTAGGATAAATATTAAAATGTTTTTTGAAATAGCATTAATAGGAACAACCGCGAGTGGAAAAACATACATAGCCAATACTTTAGCAAGAGAATTTAATGCTGTTGTTTTAAGTCTTGATAGTCTTTGTGTTTATAAAGAGATTAATATAGCAAGTGCCAAGCCTTCACAAGATGATCTTGCGAGTATAAAATACTTTGGGGTAAATTTATTGAGCGTGAATGAACATTTTAATGTTGAGTTATTCATAAGAGAATATCAAAAAGCAAAAGAATTTGCTTTAGCTAGAAATTTACCTCTAATTATAGTAGGTGGAACTGGATTTTATTTAAAAACTATGATAGATGGTTTAAGTGAAAAAACCTTAGAGTCAAAGAGTTCTTTAAATAACGATGAAATTTATGCTCTTTTATTAAATATTGATCCAAACTATAAAATAGAAAAAAATGATACTTATAGATTAAAAAAATGGCTGGGTATTTATGAACAAACAAGAGAAATTCCTAGTGAATTTTTAAAAAGAACACAAAAAACTGGGGTGCTTAAAGATATAGAAATTTATGAGCTTGCGTGGGATAAAGAAATTTTAAAAAAACGTATTAAAACTAGAACAAAAGAAATGCTTGATAATGGACTTTTAGATGAAGCAAAAATTCTTTTTTCTAAATTTGATCATAAACTTAAAGCATTAAATTCTATAGGTTTGAAAGAGTGTAAAGAATATTTAGATGGAGAAATTTCCTTTAAAGAGCTTGAAAATTTAATCACGATACATACTACACAACTTGCCAAAAGACAAAGAACTTTTAATAAAAAATTTCAAAGTAAAGCCTTGGAATTTGATAAAGCTTTAGCTACTTTAAGAATGAAATTTTCAATCGAAAAATAAATGTTCTATTAGAATTTTTACTCCTAGTATAATTAAAACCAATCCGCCTAAAAGTTCAGCTTTATTTTTAAGATAAATTCCAAATTTATTCCCTATTTTTAGAGCAATGATACATAAAATGAAGGTGATAATACCTATTAAAAATATAGCTAATAATAAATTTACATTTAAAAATGCAAAACTCACACCAACTGCTAGTGCATCGATACTCGTAGCAATTGCTAAAGCTAGCATGGTTTTAAAGCCAAATTGATTGGCATTACTATCGCAATTTTCATTTTCCAATGACTCTTTGATCATTTTTAATCCTATTAAAGAAAGTAAAATAAAAGCTATCCAATGATCAATACTCGCAATAAAAGATGCAAAAGTTATGCCTATAAAATAACCAATAGTTGGCATCAAAGCTTGAAATCCACCAAAATAAATTCCAACAATAAGATAATGTTTTAAATGTAGTTTTTTAACACTAAAACCTTTGCATAGTGATACAGCAAAAGCATCCATTCCTAAAGCACAGGATAAAAAAATAAGACTATAAAAATCCATAATAAATCCTAAAATTTTATAAAAAATTGAAGATGAAATTATAATCAAACAAAGATAAAAATCACATAATTTTGATATATTTAATTAAATTTTAAGAAATAAATATATATAATTCAATTTCATTTTTATTTTTTACTCCTTAAAAGTGGCCCATTCGTCTAGCGGTTAGGACATCGCCCTTTCACGGCGGTAACACGAGTTCGAGTCTCGTATGGGTCACCACTTTTTAATTTTTCTTTTAAAATAACAATTTTTTCATTTTTTCTATTGAAATTTAATAAATATTAATAATTTATTTTGTAGAATACGAATAGCTTTTGATATAAGTCTATTATAGACTTATATCAAGGCTGGGCATTATTGAGCTGGTGTTTGCTCTTTTGTTTTTTTGTGAGTTTTAGCTTCATGTTTTTTATCAGCTTTAGCTTTTGAATGATGAGCTTTTGTATGTGTTTGATTCACATCGCTTGGAGTATTAGCTGCAAAAACATTAGCTGCGAAAGCACCTAGTAATGCTGAGATTAGTACAACTTTTTTCATATTTTCCTCCTTATGAATAATTTTTAGTTGCAAATTAATTGTAATTATTAAAAATCAACAAATAGATATTTTTGTAAAAATATTTCAAAAAAATATAATTTTTTATAATATATTTAAATTATTATTAAAATATATTATAAATGTATCTTATTTTATTTAGGTTAAATAAATAGAAATTTTACCCACTAAGCTTTTAAGATATTTTTACTCTTTTTAATATTATTATGGTAATATTTTCAATATCAAACTAAAAATAAAGGAGAAATTATGTTTGAATTAAGAAAATTACCTTATGATACCAATGCTTTTGGTGATTTTTTGAGTGCTGAAACTTTTAGCTATCATCATGGAAAACATCACAATACTTATGTTACAAATCTAAATAATCTTATTAAAGATACTGAATTTGCAGGTAAAGATCTTGTAAGTATTATCAAAACTTCAAATGGGGGCGTATTTAATAACGCAGCTCAAGTTTATAATCATGATTTTTATTTTGATTGCATTAAGCCAAGTACAGGCTGTGGCTGTGGCGGTTCATGTCAAAGTATAGATGCTAATTTACAAGCGGCACTAGAAAAAGAATTTGGATCTTTAGAAAATTTCAAAGCTGAATTTATCAAAGGTGCTACAGGAGTTTTTGGTTCAGGATGGTTTTGGTTAGTTTATAATACTAAAAATCAAAAACTAGAATTTGTAGGTACTTCAAACGCAGCTACACCAATTACTGAAGATAAAGTTCCTTTACTTGTTGTAGATGTTTGGGAACATGCTTATTATGTAGATCATCGCAATGCACGCCCTACTTATTTAGAAAAATTCTATGCTCATATTAACTGGGAATTTGTTGCAAAAGCTTATGAATGGGCTTTAAAAGAAGGCATGGGATCAGTTAGCTTTTATGCAAATGAACTTCACCCTGTAAAATAACTTTAATCTTTTTTGTGCTAGAATGGATTTTGACATTAAGTCAACATTCTACACAAAAAGGGACAAAAATGGATAATTCTTTATCTGCATATACTCAAAAATATGACAAAGAAGGTTATGGACTTCAATATCCTGATGGTCATGTTATAAGATTTTACGAGAGAATCTTAAAATACAAACTAAGCAAAATAAGTGGAAAATTACTTGATTTTGGTTGCGGAAATGGAGTGCATTCTAAGTATTTTAAAAATATAACCGGGGGGGGGGTATAGAGCCTTATGGCATTGATATAGTTCCTAGTTTAAAAAAAGTTTGGGAAAAAGATCCTTGCTTAGATTCTAAAAATTTTCACATCATATCTCCTAATTCTAGCTTTAAAAAACTCTTCAATACAAAAATGGATTTTATATTTGCAAATCAAAGCTTATATTATCTTACAAAACAAGCTTTTAAAGAAGCTGTGCAAGAATTTTATGAACTATGCAATGAAGGAGCTATTATATTTGCAACCATGATGAGCGATAAAGGCTATAGTATGTATGAAAGAGGAGAACTTATGGATAATGGCTTGCGTGAAGTAAAAGGATGTCCAAGTGGTAGATTGAGTGGTTCTTCATATATACGCTTTACTAAAGACATAGAAGAATTAAAAGAAGATTTTAAACCTTTTAAACCTTTATTTTGGGGAGATTATGAATTAATTAATCTGTATAATTTTGAAGGCAGTGTGGAGCACTTTATTTATATAGGACAAAAGTAAGTGCTCTAGCACTTACTCTCCTAAGCTTGGAGTCATTTCGATAATCTTCCAAGGAAGTCCTTGAGAATTCAGTTCTTCCATAAAAGGCTTAGCGTCAAATTCTTCCATATTAAACACGCCTTTTCCTTGCCAAATCCCTTTAGCGATTAATTTCGTGCCTATCATAGCAGGAACACCTGTAGTATAGCTCACAGCTTGTGCACCAGTTTCTTTGTAGCATTCTTCATGATTGCAAACATTATAAATATAAACTTGCTTGTCTTTTCCATCTTTTTTACCACGAATCACACAACCTATATTGGTATAACCTTTAGTGCGTGGTCCCAAACTTGCAGGATCAGGAAGTAAGGTTTTTAGAAATTCTATAGGAATGATTTCTTTTCCTTGGTGCATCACAGGTTTAATCCCTAACATTCCAACATTTTCAAGACATTTCATATGAGTTAAATAACTTTGTCCAAAGGTCATAAAAAAGCGTATTCTTTTTAAACCTTTGATATTTTTTACCAAACTCTCAAGTTCTTCGTGATAAAGCAAATAGCTATCTTTCACACCTACTTCTGGATAATCCCACTCCATTTTTATTTCCATAGGCTGCGTTTCTATCCACTTGCCATTTTCCCAATAACGCCCTTTAGCAGAAACCTCACGCAGGTTGATTTCAGGGTTAAAATTGGTCGCAAAAGCATAGCCATGATCACCTGCATTGCAGTCTAAAATATCTATATAAGAAATTTCATCAAATAAATTTTGCTGTGCATAAGCACAAAAAACATTAGTTACACCAGGATCAAATCCACTTCCTAAAAGTCCTAAAATTCCTGCTTGTTTAAACTCATCATTTCTCGCCCATTGCTCTTTGTATTCAAATTTAGCTAAATCAGGATGTTCATAATTTGCCGTATCTACATAATCAATTTTTGCTTTTATACAAGCATCCATTAAACTCAAATCTTGATAAGGCAAAGCCACATTGAGTAAAATTTGTGCTTCTGTTTTCTTGATAAGTTCTACAACTGCATTGCTATCATCAGCATCAATTTGTGCCGTTTCAATTTGAACCCCTAAACGCTCTTTGATAAAAGCAGCGATTTCATCACATTTGCTTTTTGTTCTACTAGCTAAAGTGATTTTACTAAAAGTATCAGAATTCATTGCACATTTTACAGTAGTCACACGACTTACCCCACCTGCGCCTATGATTAAAAGATTTTTCATTCCTATCCTTCAAAAATTTTTTTGATTTTATCAAATTTAAACTAAAAATTGATAATATCAAAACTTATTTTCTCTTCTAAATCATAACTTGAACTCACCAAAATAAAAAAAATTATATTTTTATAAAGTAATTTTAGCCTACAAAAAGCCCCTAAAAATTCTTTTTGTAAAATTTTAGCCTCAAAGCGATTTCCTATTTTAAGCTCTGCATAACCAAAAATATAATTTTTTGAAGCTATCCAAGCAAAAAATTCATCTTCTAAATCAAGTTTTTCTTCTATGATATTTAAATCAGGTAAAATTTGTGCACTTTTAAAATCAGGTTTAAAATAAAGTTCTTTAGGATTTGCATGAGCTAAAATTTTTCCTTTTTCTAAAAAAGCGATTTGATCAGACATACAATAAGCATCTTCAATATCATGAGTTACCATAATAGCCGTAATGCCTTGATTTTCTATCATTTTTTTCAATTCTCTTCTTAAATCCTGTTTTAAATTTTGATCCAAATTAGAAAAAGGTTCATCTAAGAGCAAAAGCTTACATCCTCTTGCTATAGCTCTAGCAAAAGCCACTCTTTGCGCTTGCCCTCCTGAAATTTCATCGATTTTTTTATATCGTAAATCTTCAATTTCAAAAGTTTTAAGCAAATGATTTAAAATTTGATTTTTATCTTTTTTATCATAAAGTGCAAAAAGTATGTTTTTTTCAACATTTAAATGAGGAAATAAAGCATAATTTTGAAACATCAAAGCCACTTCACCTTTGCAAGAAAACAAATCATAAGAACTAGCTTGTTCAAGCTTAGCAATAATCCTTAAAAGTGTGCTTTTTCCACTTCCACTACCTCCTAAAATGCTTAAAAATTCTCCTTCTTTGACATGAAGATTGATATTTTCTAAAGCTTGTATTTTTCCAAAATTTTTAGATAAATTTTTAATTTCTAACATCATCTTTCCTTGTGATTTTATCCATCCAAACAACAACCATTAAAGAAAGAAAAACGATAAACAAGGAAGGCAAAGCTGCATCATAAATTCTTTCATCACTTGCAAACCAGAAAGCTTTAACACTTAAAGTTTCAAAGCCAAAAGGCGCTAAAATTCTACTTAAAGGAAGTTCTTTAATCGTATCAATAAAAACAATAATAAAAGCTAAAAATAAAAAATGTTTCATTAAAGGTGTGTGAATTTTAAAAAATAAAATAAAATAACTCGCTCTTAAATTTAAACTTGCCTCATCAATATTTAGATGAATTTTATTATATCCTCCTTCTAAAGAATAAATTGCACTCGCTAAAAAACGAATTATATAAGCAAAAACAAGAACAAGTAAAGAATTTCCTAATAAACTCATATGAAAAATTTTATCCAAAAATACAAAAAGTACTATAATGCTAATCCCTAAAGCAGCAGCAGGTATAGAATAACCCAAAGAACTTATTTTTAAAATAAATAAATTAAAAAAATGATTTTTAACTATCCTAGAACTAAACATCAAAAAATAAGCTAAAAAAGTGGTAATTAAAGCAGTGACTAAAGCTAAGATTATAGTTTGAAAACTGATAATATAAAATTGTGATTCAAAAAGCTTATGATCTTTTAGCCCCCAATAAACTAGCCAAATAAAAGGTAAAATAAAACCTACAAAAGCAATCATAAAACAATAAATACAGGATAGAATTTGTTTAATAGGATTTAAATTTCTTTTTTTGATAAAAAGAGCTAAATTTTGATTAAAACTATAATGATGTTTATTTTTATAATAATAATCCACATACATAATCAAAAATACAAAAAGCATTAAAATACCCGATAAAACACTAGAAGAATAAGAATCATTCAAATCATACCAGAGTTTAAAAATTCCAGCCGAAAAAGTATCCACTCCCAAATAAGCACTTGCACCATAATCACTCAAAGTTTCCATTAAAACCAATAAAGCTCCAGAAAAAATGGCAGGTCTTGCACTCAAAAGTGCCACGCGTGTAAAAATTCTAAATTCAGAATATTTCATGATTTTAGCTACTTCATAAGCCTCTTTAGCTTCACTTTTAAAAGCTGTTTTAGCAAATAAATAAATATAAGGATATAAAGAAATAGCCAAAACAAAAATAACACCATAATGATTGAAAAAATCTATCCTAAAGCCAAAATTTTCGTGAAAAAATCCTTGAAAATCCATAATTCCCACATAAACAAAGGCTAAAATATAAGCAGGTATGGCTAAGGGTAAAATGAGTAATTTTTCTAAAATTTTACAGAAATAAAAATCATAATTTGCGATCAAATAAGCAGAACTCACACCCAAAATCAAGCTTAAACACAATACTCCCATGCTAATTATAAAAGTATCTTTGATGAATTTTAAAAATAAATAATCAAAAAAATGACTCAAATTTTCTTTAATAGATGAAAATTGGGTTAAATCACTTGTATTAAAATTTTGAAATAAAATATAAAAAAGTTCAGCAAAAATACCAAAAATAGGTAAAGCAAGAAAAAGGGCAAGTAAAATTGCCCCGAGTTTATAGTATTTTAAGGTTTTATACATTATCTAAAACCGACTTCATCGTAAATTTTAACCGCTTCTTTAATATTTTCTGCTATCTTACTCACAGGGATTTGATCTTCTTTGAAAGTTCCAAAATCTTTTACCGTTTGGCTTAATTCTACATCATTTCTTATAGGAAATTCATAATTACTATCAGTAAGAATTTTTTGAATTTCAGGACTTAACATAAATTCCATAAATTTTTTAGCCGCATCTTGATTTTTACTTGATTTTGTCATAGCAATACCGCTAATGTTAATATGCGTTCCTCTATTGTCTTGATTAGGAAAAATAATACCCAAAGAATTCCCCACTTCTACATCTTTTGGATTTTTAGAATTCTTTAAAAGCCCTATATAATAAGTATTCATAACTGCAAATTTAGCTTCGCCTGCAAATACTTGTCTGGCTTGATCTCTATCTCCACCCTTTGGATTTGTCGCAAGATTTTCAAGCACACCTTTAGCCCATGCTTTAGCCTTTTTATTTCCATC
The DNA here is from genome assembly GCF_001763175.1 of Campylobacter sp. BCW_4332. Lineage (NCBI taxonomy): Bacteria > Pseudomonadati > Campylobacterota > Epsilonproteobacteria > Campylobacterales > Campylobacteraceae > Campylobacter > Campylobacter sp. BCW_4332. The sequence continues at coordinate 26,487 of NZ_MJYF01000007.1, forward strand.
ATTAGCTATAATAGATGCTAAAAGAGTTTTGCTATAAGGAGCTGTAGCACTTCTCATAACAATTTCTCCTTTAAATTCAGCTTTTGCTAAATCTTCATAATTTTTCATTTTGCTAATATCGATATTTGCGTTTTTGTTGTAAGCAATAATTCTTGCTCTTTTTGTAATCGCAAACCACTCTTTATCCTTATCTCTTAAATGAGCAGGTATAAATTCTTCTAAATATTTTGATGAAACAGGGGATAAAAGTCCTAAATTTTTAGCTTCTGTAAGATTTGAAATATCAGCTGTGATGAAAATATCAGCAGGGGAATTACTTCCTTCAAGAGAAAGTCTTTTAATAAGTTCTGAAGCTTTAGCTTGAGTATGATTGACCTTAATACCTGTTTTTTCTTCGAATTTTTTTATGATTTCAAAATCAGCATTATAATGTCTTGCTGAGTAAATATTAAGCTCACTAGCACCTAAAAATGAAAAAGCCGTTAAAAACATAAGAAAGATTTTTTTCATATTTTATCCTTTATTGAGAATTATACTCGGTTTTATTAAGATCTTTAAAATCGGTATGAGAATGTTCAGAGCAAGCAAAAGCAAAGCCAACGCATAGTAAAAATAAAATTATTTTTTTCATAGACATTAATTCCTTTTTAGATATTTTGATAAGAAATATTAATATTAAAAAGTAAATATGACGTAATCTTTATATTTTTATATTTCTTTAAAGAATAAAGAGGTTTATTTTTGACACATGTGTTGATAAATTTATGATTTTTAATAAACTCTTGATTAAATAAAGTTGATTAAAATTTTTCTTTTAAAAGGTAGTAGCATGTTTTCTTCATTTTTTGCAAGTAAAAAATGGGCTTTATGGGCTTATTTGGGACTTTTTTTACTGTTATTTTTCTTATATATACAAACAAGCTTAAACGTTGCAATCAATTCATGGTATAGTGATTTTTACAATGTTTTACAAAAGCCAAAAATAGAACTTTTGGATTCTAATTCTACGCAAAAAATAGAAGAAAATCTTGAAAATAATACCACTTTAATCCAAGAGGCTAATCAAAGAGCTGAGCAAAATTTCCAAAAAGCTAATTTTATCAATAAAGGCGCATTGTATTATTATCAAAATTTATTAGAATATTTTTTCAACTCTAGGGCTATGATTGAAAAGCCAAATTATTCAGCAAATGATTTTTATGCTTTGATTTTAGTTTTTTTGGCTATTGCTATTCCTTATGTTTTAATCGCTACGATTAATATCTATTTTGCTAGCGTCTATGCTTTTAAGTGGCGTGAGGCTATGACTTTTTCTTATTTAAAATTTTGGAAAAATAAAGATGATAATATAGAAGGAAGTTCGCAAAGAATTCAAGAAGATACTTATAATTTTTCTAAAATTGTAGAGAGTTTAGGACTTAGTTTTATAAAAGCTTTGATGACCCTTGTAGCATTTATTCCGATTTTATGGAGTTTAAGTGATGTTGTGAGTAAAGCTTTATTTGCAAATTTAAGCGAAAATTCTTCTTTTTATTTTTTAAAAAACATTGATGGTTTGCTTGTTTATATTGCACTTTTGATTTCTTTAGGAGGCTTGGTTGTGTCGTGGTTTGTAGGTATTAAGCTTCCTGGACTTGAATATAACAATCAAAAAGCTGAAGCAGCTTTTAGAAAAGAGCTTGTTTATGCTGAGGATAATCGCAAAGAATACGCTAAAAATGAGACTATGATAGAGCTTTTTACAGGGCTTAAATTTAACTATAAAAGACTTTTTTTACATTATGGATATTTTAATATTTGGCTCATTTTATTTGAGCAAATGATAGTTATAGTGCCATTTTTAATCATGGCACCAGGGCTTTTTGCCGGAGCTATAGGACTTGGTATTGTAATGCAGATTAATAATGCATTTGATCAAGTACGAAGCTCTTTTAGTGTTTTTATCACAAACTGGACAACTATCACTCAACTTAGAAGTATATATAAGCGTTTAAAAGAATTTGAGAAAAATATTTCTTATAAGTCTTAGTTTTTTCTTATAAAATACAAGAAAAAATTCAAATATTAAATTTACTTTTAATTGTGTATAATAAGGTTTAATAATATTTTATTTCTTAAGGAGCTTCATTGGACCCCAGTCAGGTTTTGGATTTAAACCAAACTTCTACAGCATCTTTTGATGCAGGATATTCTATACTTATGGTTGTTGTTGCACTTGCTCTAGTGTTTTTAAATGGTTTTTTTGTTTTGTCTGAATTTAGTATTGTTAAAGTACGTCGTTCCAAGCTTGAAGAGATGGTAAAAGAAAAAAAAGCTGGTGCCAAGAAAGCTTTCGAGGTTACTTCAAGACTTGATACTTATCTTAGTGCTTGTCAATTAGGAATCACTTTAAGTTCTCTAGCTCTTGGTTGGATAGGTGAGCCTGCTATTGCAAAAATGCTAGAAATTCCGCTTATTAATCTTGGTTTTAGCACTGTTATTATCCACACTATGGCTTTCATTATTGCTTTTAGCATTATTACTCTTTTACATGTGGTTTTAGGAGAACTTGTGCCAAAAAGTATAGCTATTGCAGTTGCAGATAAAGCGGTTTTATTTATAGCTAGACCTCTTCATTGGTTTTGGATACTCTTTTTGCCTTGTATTAAAATTTTCGATTTTTTAGCAGCTATAAGTTTGAAACTTTTTGGAATAAAACCTGCTAAAGAAAGCGAGCTAACTCATAGCGAAGAAGAAATTAAAATCATAGCAAGTGAGAGTCAAAAAGGTGGAGTTTTAGATGAATTTGAAACAGAGATCATACGCAATGCTGTTGATTTTTCAGATACTGTTGCTAAAGAGATTATGACTCCTAGAAAAGATATGATTTGTCTAAATAAACAAAAAAGTTACGAAGAAAATATGCAAATCATTTGTGAATATAAACATACTCGCTTTCCTTATATTGATGGTTCTAAAGATACTATTTTAGGGATGATACACATACGAGATATAATACAAAATGAATTAAGCCATAAAAGTCAAAATTTAGATACTTTTGTTAAACCTTTGATTTTGGTTCCTGAAAATATCAGCATTTCAAAAGTACTTGTAATGATGAATAAAGAACGCTCTCATACTGCATTAGTAGTTGATGAGTATGGTGGAACTGCTGGAATTTTAACCATGGAAGATATCATGGAAGAAATTATTGGCGAAATTAAAAGCGAGCATGAAGAAGACAGCTATAAAAAACTTGCTGAAAATATCTATGAATTTCAAGGACGATGCGATATAGAAACTGTTGAAGAAATGCTTGTAATAAACTATGATGAGGATTTAGAACAAGTTACTATAGGTGGTTATGTATTTAATCTTTTAGGACGCTTGCCTATGGTAGGAGATCGCATTGAAGATGAACTTTGTTACTATGAAGTTAAAAAAATGGATGGGAATTCTATAGAGCGTGTTAAGGTGGTTAAAAAAACAAATAAAGATGAAGAATAAGCCTCTTTAGGCTTATTTCTTTTTGTAAATTTGGTTTTTAATTTCTATACACTCAAAACTTTTTTTATCTAGTGTAACTACGCGTAAATATCCACCATCATCTATTTTACCCTCGCATAAAAATACTCTTTTGGCTATTTTCATAGGAAGTTTTTCTTTATTTCTGTGTCCAAAGATTTGATAAAGATTGTCCGAGGTGAAATTGCAAAATTGATTTGCTACTTTTTGACTGTCTTCATATCCACCTACACCATAAATAAAATCATGGCTTGGTATAAAACTTATTTTTTCAGGTTTGGAGGGTATAAAATTTACTCCTCCATGTGAACAAAATATGAATTTATTTTGGAATTTGTAGTATAAACATTCTTTTAGATGAGGATAGAGTTTTCTAGCATCTCTTGGAGTAAGTTTTTCTTTTCTAAAATCCTTTAAAGTATTTTCATTAAATTCTTTGGAATTTGACAATTCTCCATTAGCCCATTTTATAAGATGTCTTTCGTGATTTCCTTCTAATAAGCATACGTTTTCTTTTTCGCAAATTTTTAAAAGAAATTTTATTACTTTGCCATTTTCTATACCTCTGTTGATATAATCTCCCAAAAATATATAAAATTCATCTTCTTTGATTGTTTTAATGTATTCTTTTAAAACACTATAACAACCTTGTAAATCTCCTATATGATGAATTTTTTTGTATTTGCTTAAATTTGGCATTTGGTAAAGACATTTTTTCCAGTCTCTTGAGTCTAAAATTGGGTATTTTTTTGGATTTTTTTTGAGTAAATCTTGAGTTTTTTCCAAAAGAGCATAAGGGATGATATATCCATTTTTTTTAGCTTCTAAAAGATTTTTTTCTTGACATTGTTTTAAAGAGCTATCAAAAACAATAACATACATTTTATAGCGATATTGTTTAGCTAAGTCTTTATAAATTTTTAATGTTTCATTGTAAGCGTTTATGATGCAAAATTCACCTTTTTGCATACGCATTTCTAGAAGTTTGAGTAAAATTTTACTCAAATCTTCATCATTTTTAACATTTAAAATTTTATATTCACTGACTATATTTTTAACGCTTCCTGATAAAAGACGCAAAGCATTTAAATCAAGTGTATAATTTTGAAGTTTATTATTTTTGATAAATTCTTCTTGTCCTGCGTAATAATTCCCTCTTAAAACAAGTAAGATTCGCACATTCTTTGCCTAGATTTTCTTTAAAAATTCAGTTTTTAAAACAATAACTCCAAATTTGTCTACTCTAGCCTCAATTTCACCTTCTTTAGAAGTGAGCTTAATATTTTTTATAGTAGTTCCACGTTTTAAAGTTGTACTTACACCTTTAACCTTAAGATCTTTTATTACACTCACGCTATCACCTGCGTTAAGTTCTGTTCCATTAGCGTCTTTAGCCATTTTTTTCCTTTCTTTGATCTAAAATATTTAAAATTTGCACCACTAAAGCAAAAGCCATAGCAGTATAAATATATGCCTTATCAATATGAATATCAAAACTTTCAGCAACTAAAACTACGCCTATTAACACCAAAAAAGCTAAGGCTAAAATTTTAATGCTTGGATATTTTTCAACAAAATTTGCTATAGGTTTAGAAGCAAAAAGCATCACAGCTACTGCGATAATAACAGCGATAATCATGATGGTTACATCTTGAGCAATTCCTACTGCGGTAATAACACTATCAAGCGAAAACACTATGTCAATCACAGCAATTTCAGCTACAACTATCCAAAGTTTATTGCTTGCTTTAAAATGACTTTGGCCTTCTTCTTGATGAGAAATTTGCTCTTTAATTTCTTTAATAGACTTTACAATCAAGAAAAGCCCACCTAGTAAAAGAACTAGATCTCTTCCTGAAATTTCATTGTCCAATACACTAAACAAAGGTGTTACAAGTTTCATCACCCAAAAAAGAGATAAAAGAAGTAAAATTCTTGTAATCATTGCAAAAGCTAAACCTAAAATACGTCCTTTATCACGATGTTCAGGGGGTAGTTTGCTTACTAAAATAGCTAAAAAAATGATATTATCTATCCCTAGTACAATTTCAAGAGCACTTAAAGTAGCTAAAGTAATCCAAGCATCAATACTAAATATCCATTCAAACATAAATTTCCTTGAAAATTTTAAAATTTTTTAAAGCGATATTTTATAGTTTTAAAGCAAATACCTTTAATTCTTTAAGAAAAAATTTCAATCACACTTAAGGGTAAAATTTCATGTTCTAGACTATGAATTTTTTCTTCAAATTCTTCAAAACTCAAATTTCTTTTTTCAAAAGCTTTTTGAGCTATAATCATTCCACCATCAAGTTCTTCACTGACCCAATGCACGCTGACTCCAGCCACTTTCATATCACTTTCATAACTTTCTTTAATCGCATGTGCTCCTTTAAAAAGGGGTAATAAAGAAGGATGAAGGTTAATTGCTTTAATATTTTTTGTAAAAACAGGACTTAAAATTCTCATAAAACCTGCTAATACAGTAAGATTTGCTCCACTTTCTTTGATTTTTTGTACCAAAATCGTATCAAATTCTTCACGAGTATTATAAGCCTTATGATCAACAATGACAGTATCAAGACCAAATTTTTTTGCTCTTTGTACACCAAAAGCATCTTTTTTATTACAAATGCAAAGTACTACTTCATAGGTATTTTCCCCTATGGTTTTTTTATGAAGTTTTTCTAAAATATTTTCTAAATTACTTCCATTTCCACTAAAAAGTACAGCTAATTTTACAAGCATTTTAATCCTTTGATAAGTTTTAAAGCGTCAAAGCTATTTTTATTAAATTTATATTTTTTTGCAACAAGTCCATGAGCTAAAGTAGCATTTTTTGCTGCTTCTAAAGCGCTAAAACCAAAACCTAAATGTGCAGCAATCATTCCACTTAAAACATCTCCACTCCCACCTTTAGCTAAGGCTTGATTTCCTAAATTTACAACAAATAATTTTTCTTTTTGCACAATAATAGGATTTGCTCCTTTTAAAACAAGAACACAATCATAATTTTGTGAAAATTTTCTAGCATAGAAAAAGCGATTTTTTTGCAATGTTTCTATATCTAAATTCTCATCAAAGCACATTTTATAAAGTTTTATAAATTCTTTTGGATGAGGGGTTATAACAACATCTTTTCTGTTTAAATACCAAAGCAAAGCTTCACTTAAAAAGCAGTTTGCATCCAAGATCAAAGGAGTGTTTTGCAAAATTTCATCTTTTAGAAAATCCAAATTTTCAAGCCCCATACCTAAAGCAATAGCACTTGCATTATTTTCAATTTTTTCTTTTAACATCAAAAGAGGCGAGAAACTTTTTTGTGCTACTAAAGAAACAAGACCTGCTCCAAAATTTAAGGCTCCAAGTCCTGCTAAAGTTCCAGCACTTGCATTGGCAACTATATAAATATGGCCAAAATTTCCTTTATTGGCGTTGATTTTTCTATCTATAGTTTTTAAATCTTTTTTTTCAAGCAAAAAAGCTTGAGAATTAGGGTAAAATTTCTTAGATCTAATGCCTAAATTGGCTATTTTAATCCTTCCTACAAATTCCTTAGCAAAATCTTCAAGTAAAATTTCCTTTAAAGCTCCCATACAAAATGTAATATCAGCTTTAAAACAAGGATAAAATCCCAAATTTGTAGGTATATCACAAGCTATTTTTAAAGCCTTACTTTGATTAACTTTTTGAATAATTAAACTTGTTTTTTCATCTAAACAACGATTTGAACCTGTACCTAAAATACAATCAATGATAATATGAAATTTTTTAAAATTGGGTTCTTTTTTACAAAATTTAAAAGCATAATTTTGTAAAATTTGCTCTTGTTTTTTAAAAAGCGTATTTTCTTTAAAGCCTATTTTATAAGCTTTAGCGTGTTTTAAATTTCTTAAAGCCACCAAGCCATCTGAAGCGTTGTTACCCCCGCCTAATAAAAAAAGTATTTTTACTTTTCTAATCTTGCGTTGAATGCGAATTTTTTTAGCTTCTTTTTTAATTAGCTTGGCTAAATTTAATCCCGCATTTTCCATTAAAATAAGCTCATCTAAGCCTTTATTTATAGCATTTTGTTCTAAAATTTTTATATTATCAATAATAGCTTTCATAATCTTTTTTCACCAAAAAATATATATTTTTTTCTCTTTCTTCTTCAAATTTTTTCATTTTGGGTAAAAATTTCTGGATCAAAGCACGAAAATTCTTAAAACCATAATTTTGCGGATGAAAATCCGAGTATTTGCGGTTCATATTAGTACGGATTTGTGCGTATTCGGCACGTCCTTTTTCATCGATAAGTTGTTCGGTGATATTGATTAAAGCTCTTAAATAATCCTTACTTAAAATATCTTCTTTTTTACTCTCATCTTTATCTAAATAAAAAAATTCACTAAAGGCATTTACATAAGATTTTATAGACTTTTCAAGCCCCATTCCTATAACCTGTTTTTTATTTTCTCTTAATTTTTGAATGAGTGAAGTATAATCGCTATCGCTTGAAACAATAACAAAAATATCTATGTTTTTTTCATAAAATATGGACATGATTTCAGTGATTAAATACATATCGCTTGAGTTTTTGTTGGCTGCAAAATTAAATTGTTGCATAGCAATTAAAGAATATTCAGCAATTTGCTCTCTCCAACCTTGTATATTTTTTTGAGTCCAATCTCCATAAATGCGTTTAATGATAACCTCTCCATAATCTGAAGCGATATCAAAAATACTTTTAGCGTATTTTGCAGGGATATTTTCTGCATCTATAAAGATAGCTATACTTTTATTTTCCATTTTAATTCCTTGCTCTAAAGCTTAAAGCTTCTAAAATATGGGTTTTGTTAATATTAAGACTTTGTTCTAAATCCGCTATACTTCTTGAAACTTTTAAAATTTTATTGAGTGATCGCAAAGAAAGATTATAACGTGAAATTGCTAAATCTAGTGTATCTTTGGCATCTTTTTCCAATACACAAAAACGACTTAAATCTTCATCTTTTAATTTCCCATTAAATTCTTTTTGCCCCCGTTTTTTACCAAAAATAAAAGCTTGTAAAATTTTTTCACTCATTTCTTTAGAACTTATACTCGTTTTATCATCCTTGCTGATCTCATCCATAGCTACATAAAGATCAATCCTATCCATAATAGGAGCTGAAATGTGATTTTTGTATTTTTTAATCTCATTTTCACTACAAACACAAGAAAGATTTTTAGAAAATAAATTTCCGCAAGGACAAGGATTTTGGGCAGCTATAAAGCTAAATTTTGTTTCATAAGTGATTTTAGAATTTACTCTTGAAATATGAATTTTATGATCCTCTAAAGGCTCTCTTAAACTCTCTATGATTTGCTTGTTAAAATGTGGAAATTCATCAAAAAACAATACTCCACCATTTGCAAGTGCGACTTCTCCAATTCTAGCATTTTTTGTTCCTCCGCCAAAAATACTTGCTCTTGTAGAAGTATGATGAGGATGACGAAAAGCACGAATTTTAGTAAATTCACAATCTTTTGAATCTAAAGACATATAAGCATTTTGCATTAAAATTTCACTTAAACTTTGAGGAGGCATGATATAAACAAGGCGTTTAGCACACATACTTTTACCACTTCCTGGACTTCCTTCAAATAAGATATTATGCATACCTAAAGCAGCTATCATACAAGCTCTTTTAGCTTTTTCCTGCCCTTTGATGTCTTTAAAATCAAGTTTAAAATCCATATTTTGTAAAAAAATTTCATTTTCTATTTGCAAAGGGTTTGTAAATAAAGGATGATTGTGCGAGAAGTGAAAATTTTCATAATTTTTTTCTTTAAAAAACTCTATTGCTTCATTTAAATTTTCAAGTCCATAAACCTCCAAATTTGGTATCATGGAAGCTTTTTGAGCTATGCTTTTTGGAACAACGATTTTAGCTTTTTTAATTTTAGCAGAGAGAAACAAAAGCAAAGAAAAAAGCTCGTTAGTGCTTTTAATACTTCCATCAAGTCCTAATTCTCCTACTACAAAAAAGTCATCTAATTCTTCATTTTGCAAAAGGATTAATAAAGCAATGGCCAAATCAAAATGAGATCCCTTTTTTGGGATGCCTGAAGGACTAAGATTGATAGTAATTTTTTTAGCAGGAAAAGCAAAATCACAACTTAAAAGCGTGGCTTTGATGCGTTCGATACTTTCCTTAATCGCTACACTTGCAAGTCCTACTATGCTTAAATTTGGCAAACCTCTTGTAAAAGTGGATTCTACCTCTATAATGTCTAAGCCTTCATGAAAGCTTATGCACTTTAGTTTTTTCATTTCTCTTTTTTATGATTTTTCTTCTTTTTCTTAAATTCTTTATCGAATTTTTGACGCTTAGCAAAAGAAATTTTTTCTATAAATAAATGTCCATTTAAATGATCATTTTCGTGTTGAATGGCCACAGCTAAAAAACCTTTTGCTTCAAGTTCTTTAAATTCTCCAAAGCGATCTTGATATTTAAGTAAGATATGATTATAGCGTTTTACTTCTTCGAAAAAATCTGGCACACTCAAACACCCTTCTGTGCAAGTGATCATTTCTTCATCTAAAGGAATAATTTCAGGATTAATAATCTCTAGCAAATCTTCTTTTTTTTGTTCATCATTTTCATCAAAAATATTCACAAGTAAAGCACGCAAAGGAATATCCACTTGAATAGCTGCTAAACCTACTCCATTACTTGCTATCATAGTTTCATACATATCATCAAGCAAGGTGTGAAGTTCTGCATCAAATTTATTTACAATTTCAGAGTTTAAAAAAAGTCTAGGATTAGGATAAGTGATAATTTTTCTAACCATTAAAAAACCTTTGTTTTAAATGATCTCCAAAGAAATCATTTAAAACTTTTTTCCAAAACCTTATCAATCAGTCCATATTCTTTAGCTTCTTGTGCTGACATGAAAAAATCTCTTTCTGTATCTTTTGCTATTTTTGTAACTTTTTGCTTAGTATTTTTTGCCAAAATATCATTAAGTATAGTTTTAAGTCTTAAAATTTCTTTAGCTTGAATTTCAATATCTGTGGCTTGACCTCTAGCTCCACCTAAAGGTTGATGAATCATAATGCGTGAATTAGGCAAAGCAAAACGCTTTCCTTCTGCGCCACAACTAAGCAAAAATGCTCCCATAGAAGCAGCTTGTCCTATGCAAATCGTACAAACATCAGGTTTGATATAGTTCATAGTATCATAAATACTAAAACCACTTGTAATGACACCGCCTGGAGAATTAATATAAAGATAAATATCTTTTGTAGGATCTTCAGCTTCTAAAAAAAGAAGTTGTGCTACGATAGAAGCAGCAAGTTCATCATGAATTTCGCCACTTAGCATAATAATTCTATCTTTTAAAAGGCGTGAATAAATGTCATAACTTCTTTCACCACGACTGGATTTTTCAATAACATAAGGAATAAACATTATTTATCTTCTTTCTCTTTTTTGCTCGCTTTTTCCGATTTTTCTGTTTTTGGCATAAAAATATCATTAAAAAGTTTTTCTTCAATTAAAGCCATTTTCACAGCAGGTAAAGCTCCTTGTTTTTTATAGTTTTCTAAATGCTCTTTTGGATTCATACCATAGCGATATGCTTCAAAATAAATCGCTTGAATCAATTCTTGATCATTTACTTCAATCTTACGCAATTTTGCAAGCTCATCAATAATAAAAGTAAGTTTTACACTTTTTTGCGCTTCTTCTTTAAAAGAATCACGTTTTTCTTGATATTTTTCTTTACTTGCTTTAAGCTCTTCAATTTCTTTTTCACTAAAAGTATTAAAAGCTGCACGCATTTGCATATCAGTTTCTTGTTCTACTATGCTTTTAGGTAAATCAAAATTATATTTTTCAATCAAAGCATCTGCAAATTTACCTTTTAATTCGTCATTTGCAAGTTTAAAAAGCTTTTCATTTTTGATTTGCTCTTTTAATTTTTCATCTAAAACTTCAACACTAGTTTTTTCTTCTCCTGGTAAAAGTTTTTTAAGCATTTCATCATCAAGCTCTGGAATTTTAAGCTCTTGAATTTCATGTAGTTTTACTTTAAATACCGCATCTTTACCTGCTAAATGCGCTGCACCGTATTCTTTAGGGAAAGTTACTTTGATATCTTTTTCTTCACCTATTTTCATTCCTATCATACCATCTTCAAAACCTGGAATAAATTGCTTAGAACCAATTTCTAAAACATAATTTTCAGCTTTACCACCTTCAAAAGCTTTATCATCTACAAAACCTTCAAAATCAAATTTTGCAAAATCACCTTCTTTTAAAGCTCTTTTTGTTTTTATAGCTTCAGGAGTAGCAAAACGCTTTAAAAGTTCATCTTTTTTCTCATCAATTTCTTTTTTACTTACTTTTGGAGTTTGATATTCAGGGATGAGTTTTTCATAACCCTCAAGTTTAATTTCAGGTTTAAAAGAAAGTATTAACTCAGCAATAATTTCTCCATCTTTACGATCAAATTTTTCAAAATATGGCTCACCTACAAGCTCTTTACTTTCTTTTTTAAGTTCTTGTAAAGCACTATTTACAGCAGATTTAAAAAGATTTTGTTCTGCGTCTTGAGTGAGTTCTCTTTCATATCTTTTAAGTACAGCACTTACAGGAACTTTTCCTGGTCTAAACCCATCCATTTTTACGCTTTTAGAAGCTTTTTTTGCTAAATTTTCTACTTCATTTTTAATGATTCCTGAAGGAATTTTTACACTAGCAGTCGCATTAACAGAATCTAGTTGCTTTGCCTTTACTTCCATAGTTTTTTTCCTTATAAAATAAAATTTGCTTTCAATCATAGCAAATTTTTCCTTATTACTTGCATAAAATTTTAAAGTAATTTATGATAAAATTGCAATATTACATTATTATTAAAATAATAAAAATATTTTTGGAGAAAAGTTTGCAAAAAAAATTTGAAGATTGTGTTAAAACTATGCTTGAAATTATAGGAGAAAATCCAAATCGTGAAGGACTGATTAAAACACCAAATCGTGTTTTTAAAGCTTATGAATTTCTTACTAGTGGTTATACGCAAAATGTCAAAGATATTTTAAATAATGCTTTATTTGAAAGCTCTAATAATGAAATGGTTTTGGTGCGTGATATAGAATTTTACAGTCTTTGCGAACATCATCTTTTACCTTTTTTTGGGCGTGCTCATGTAGCCTATATCCCTAATAAAAAAGTAGTAGGTTTAAGCAAAATTCCACGCCTTGTAGAAGTGTTTGCAAGAAGACTTCAAATTCAAGAACAACTTACCGAACAAATCGCACAAGCTTTAATGGAAAATGTCGATGCAAAAGGTGTGGGTGTAGTCATAGAAGCAAGACATATGTGTGTTGAAATGCGTGGAGTGCAAAAAGCTAATTCCACCACTACAACTTCAGCTTTGCGTGGAATTTTCTTGAAAAATGAAAAAACCAGAGAGGAATTTTTTTCTCTCATAAACTCTGCTAAACAGGTAAGATTTTAATGAATCTTGAAAAATTACGCTCTAAACTCGGTAAAGAAAATTTAAGTGCTATTTTTGGAGAGATTACAAAAATTTCTGCTACAAGCATAGAAATTCGTGGGCTTAAAACAGGGGTTGGAGATATAGTGAAGTTAGTTTCCAATGAAAATGAAAATTTAAACACTCTAGCTATGGTTGTAGAAATCAAAGAACAATTTAGCTATTTAAGCCCTTTTTCTTTTATAGAAGGTTTTAAAATAGGCGATCGTGCTTTCATAAGTGATGCAGGTATGCAAATAGGCGTTAGCGATGAACTTTTAGGCAGAGTAGTAGATCCTTTTATGCGTCCAAAAGATGGTAAAGGAGCTATAGAAGTAAGTAAATATATGCCTATAATGCGTGCACCTATTGATGCGATGAAAAGAGGGCTTATAGAAGAAGTTTTTCCCGTGGGTGTTAAAACTATAGACGCACTTTTAACTTGTGGTGTAGGGCAAAAACTTGGTATTTTTGCAGGAAGTGGGGTAGGAAAATCCACTCTTATGGGAATGATAGTTAAAAATTCCAAAGCTCCTATAAAGGTAGTGGCGCTCATAGGAGAAAGGGGGCGTGAAATTCCTGAATTTATACAAAAAAATTTAGGCGGAAAGCTCGATGATACAGTGATTATTGTTGCTACAAGTGATGATAGTGCTTTGATGCGTAAATACGGTGCTTTTTGCGCAATGAGTGTGGCAGAATACTTTAAAGAACAGGGCAAAGATGTACTTTTTATCATGGATAGTGTAACGCGTTTTGCTATGGCACAAAGAGAAATTGGACTAGCTCTTGGGGAGCCTCCTACAACCAAAGGTTATCCGCCAAGTGTTTTAAGTCTTTTGCCTCAACTCATGGAAAGAACGGGTAAAGAAGAAGGTAAAGGCACTATAACAGCCTTTTTTACCGTTTTGGTAGATGGAGATGATATGAGCGATCCAATCGCCGATCAAAGTCGTTCTATCTTAGATGGACACATTGTTTTAAGCCGTGAATTAACAGACTTTGGAATTTATCCTCCTATTAATATACAAAACTCCGCTTCAAGGGTGATGAGTGACATTATAAGTCCTGAACATAAACTTTGGGCAAGAAAATTTAAGCGTTTAAACTCGCTTTTAAAAGAAAATGAAGTATTGCTTCGCATCGGTGCTTATCAGAAAGGAAGTGATAAAGAACTTGATGAAGCTATTTCTAAAAAAGAATTTATGCAAAAATTCTTAGGACAAAATCCTGAAGAAAGCTTCGAATTTAATCAAACTTTAGAGCTTTTAAGTCAAATTGATACACCAAATACTCCTTTGCCACCAACTCAAAATATAAATGTAGGAAGTGCAAGTGCAACCTTGCCTAATCCTAATTTAAAATAAAATTATTTAATAAAATAATCTCCATCAAAACTGATTAAAGAATATTTCCTTTCATCGCCTATGCTTTGGGTTAATTCTTCTATGCTTAAAAAACTTAGCGTATCGGCTTCTACATATTCACGCACTTCTTCAGCATTTTTATTTGCACTGATAAGTTCTTCAAAAGTTGGAGTATCTATGCCATAAGTATCAGGAAATTTGATCTCAGGACAAGCTATAGCAAGATGGATTTTGCTCGCTCCTGCAGCACGCAGTAAAGAAATTATTTTTTTAGAAGTAGTGCCACGCACCAAGCTATCATCAATGACTACAATTTCTTTGCCTTCTAAAACTTTACGCATAGGGTTAAGCTTTAGTTTTACTTTTAAATTTCTAAGCTCTTGAGTTGGCTCTATAAAGGTTCTTCCTACATAATGATTTCTTACTATTGCCATTTCAAGAGGGATTTGTAAATATTGCGCAAAACCTATAGCTGCACTTACTCCACTATCTGGCACAGGCACGACAAAGTCTGCTTTATAAACAAATTTTTTAGCTAAAGCTTCGCCCATTTTTTTACGCACTTCATACACGCTTTTACCTTCTACTATGCTATCAGGTCTAGCAAAATAAATGTATTCAAAAGCACAAATTCTAGGAGTTTGAGAAAAAAGTTCTATACTTTCAAATTTATCATTTCCTTGAGTAAAAATAAGCATTTCCCCTGGTTTAACATCACGAATAAATTCAGCCTCTATAAGATCAAAAGCACAAGTTTCACTAGCAACTATATAGCCTCCATCTTTTAAACGTCCTAAAGATAAAGGACGTACTCCATGAGGATCTCTTACAACATAAAGTTTATCTTTGCTTGCTAAAACAAAACAATAAGCCCCTATACATTCTTTTAAACTCTCAATAAATCTATCTTTTAAGCTTTCTTGCTTACTTCTTGCGATAAGATGGACAACATTTTCTGTATCCATATTGGTTTGAAAAATAGCCCCATCTTGAATAAGTCTTGATCTTACCTCTTCTTTATTGACTAAATTTCCATTATGCGCTAAAGCAATATCACCTAAAACTGAAGTAGCTGCTATGGGCTGAGCGTCATTTAAGCTTGAATTTCCTGCTGTAGAATAGCGATTATGCCCTATAGCGATTTCACCTTCTAAAGTTTTTAGATTATCAGGATTAAAAATTTGACTCACTTCACCTTTGGCTTTAATAGTCTTAATATTTTTACCATTACTCACACTAATACCACTTGCCTCTTGCCCACGGTGTTGCATAGCAAAAAGCGCATAATACGCATAAGTGCTAGCATTTTTTGAATTGATAACTCCTACAACTGCACACATTTTAAATTCCTAAAAAATCATTGATTGAATACATTTTTGCTTCTTGCTTGCTAAGCCAAATAGCGATTTTAATCGCACCTTTAGCAAAAGTTGCCCTTGAAGTAGCGGTATGATTAAGTTCTAAAAATTCTCCATCTTCATAAAAACCTACTGTATGGCGTCCTACTATATCGCCACCCCTTAAACTCATCACGGCAATCTCATCTTTGCTTCTTTCACCTATAATGCCATCTCTTCCACTTACTCTTACTTTTTCAAGTTCTAAATTTCTAGCTTTTGCTACACTTTGGGCTAAAGTCATAGCTGTACCACTTGGGGCATCTTTTTTATGGCGATGATGCATTTCTAAAATTTCTATATCAAAATTTCTTAGCATTTGACTGGCTTTACTAGCAAGATAGTTTAAAACCGCAACACCTAAAGACATATTGGTCGCATAAAAAATCGGCATCACTTCACTAGCACTTTGCATCAAATGTAAAATTTTCTCATCAAGTCCTGTTGTACCTATTACCAAAGGTTTAGGCATAGTTCTTGCATAATTTAAAAGTTCATGAGTTCCACTTGGGGAAGAAAAATCAATAATCACATCGCTTTTTTCAAAAAGCTCTTCTAAATTTCCACCCTTATCATAAAGTATCGAAATTTGTGCTTGCGTTTCGCTTTTTAAACATTCTTCAATCTGTTTTCCCATGCGTCCTTTAGCGCCATAAATTCCTATTTTAATCATCTTTTTCCTTGAAAATAAAATATTGATTTTAGCATTTATTTTGTAAATTTTAAATAATAAAATTAAGCTTTATGGTTTTTTAATTTATATAAATTATCTAACAATTTTGCTTCTTCTCCTAAGCCCTTGCTATGATAAAATTTTAAATTTTTACTAAGATATTTTTGCTCTACCCAGCCACCAAAATCATGCGGATAAAGATAGTTTTGTTTTTCTTGATGATTGTTGTTAAGATAATTAGGTATTTCTAAAGCTTCATTATTTTTTACATAGTTTAAAGCTTCATTGATAGCTTTGTAGCTTGCATTAGATTTGATTGTGCTTGCTAAATAAACTACGCATTGGGCTAGGATAATTCTTGCTTCAGGATAACCTATATTTTTAACAGCCTCTAGAGTCGAAACCGCTAAATTTAAAGCATTTGGATCGGCATTTCCGACATCTTCACTTGAAAAAATCACCAAACGCCTAGCGATAAAATCCGCACTTTCTCCTGCATCAATAAGTCTTGCAAGATAATAAATAGCTGCATCAACGTCACTTCCGCGTAAACTTTTTATCATTGCACTTGCTAAAATATAATGTGTATCTTTTGAGCTAACACCTTCACTATTTATGGTGTTGCGAAGTTTTTTAAGATTTTCAAGACTGATATGTTTTTCATCTAAAACCAAGACAAATTCAAGCAAATTTAGCATAGCTCTTGCATCAGCACTTTTAAGTAGAAAATCTTTAGCTTCTTTATCAATACTAAATTTCATTTTTTCTTGTACACGCAAAAGTAAAGTTTCAAGTTCCTTTACCCCTAAAGATTTAAATTCGAAAAGCATGGAACGACTTCTTATGCCAGAACTTAAAACAAAATAGGGATTTTCAGTGCTTGCGCCGATTAAAATTAAACGGTAATTTTCCATAGGAATTAAAAGCATTTCTTGTTGGGTTTTGCTAAGGCGGTGAATTTCATCAATAAAAATTAAAGGCTTATAAAGACTATTTTTATAATTATCTAAAATTTTTCTTAGTTCTTCGAGTTTAAAATTTCCTCCATCAAATTCATAAAAATCTAAGCCAAATTCTTTGGCTACAACTCTAGCAAAAGTTGTTTTTCCAGAACCTGCTGTTCCAAAAAAAATACTATGAGGAAGTTTTTGTAAAGCAGTAAATTTTTTGAAAATTTCTATAAGCTCATATTGTCCTAAAATATCATCAAAATTTTCAGGGCGAAAGGTTAAAGCTAGGCTCATTAATTTAAATCCATATTTGAAAATTCACTACCATTAATTTTTAGCTGAGGATTGGCTAAGCTATCATAAGATAAATTTAGAAAAAAGTTATTATTTTCTTTTAAAAAATATTGATTTAAACCTCCATAATCCTTTGTCCAAGGAAAAATTTCATCTGGCTCATCTGAACTGATAACTTGTAATTTTGCTTGATAAGAGTTGTTAATATTTAAATTGCCTTGTAGACTGATATTTTGTTTATTTTTTTCAAGAATTAAATTTTGTATTTTTAGATCAAGATTTTTTTGAATAAAATGAGAGATATTGAAATTTGAGTTAAGAAATTTATTTATGGTTATGTTAAATTTTGTTTTGTCAAAATTCAAATTCTGACCCAATAAAGATTTAAGATCAATATTAATTTCATTGGATTTTCCTTGTATGTTTAAGTTTATTGTTGAATTTTCTTCATTAAAATTTACTTGGTTTTTGCTATAAAAAGAATTGATTTTATTGTTATCTAGCACAAGATAATCAAAGTTGATCTCTTGTTGGCTATCGCTAAATAAATTTAACTCATAAAATTGTACAGGATTGTTAAAAAATTGTTCGTAATTTAAATTTTGCAATACAAATTTAGTATAAAATTGAGAAAAATCAATCATATCAAAATGTATTTTAATGTTTTTAATTTCTAAATTTTTATTCATTAAAGCTTCAATATATCCGCCGTTTATGATGGTATCTCCACCTCCATTGCTTAAATTTATATCTTTAATATTTAGAAATATTTTAGAGTTGTTATCGTGTAATTTAAGAGTAAAAGTTCCTAATTTATTGTTTTTTAATGCTTCATCTAAAAAATCAAAAGGATTTGTAAAATTTCCTTTTATAATTTTATTTAAGAAAAAATAATTATTAAATTTAAGGTTGATTTTGGTTGAAAGCTGTGTATGAGAGTGATTTAAAGTAAAACTTCCTTTAGAAGTTAAAAAACCTTTTTTGAAGTAAATATCTGTAATTGTATAATCAGGATTGCTGTTTTTAATAAATTTATTAAATAAAAGTTCGTTAGTGTATCCTATATAAAATATATGAATAATAAAACCTAATATAAAACAAAAAACAATAAAAATCCATTTTTTCATTATTTGCCTTAGATGAAAATATAAGTGTTATTTTATAAATTGCTTGTTAAAAAAGAGTTTAAATTTTTATTTAAGAGTGATGAAGTAGTTTAGTAAAGAATGATTTTTATAAATCCCTTGTTAAGGGATTTATATTAATAAGCTTTTTTATAACATTGAATTTCAATTTTTCTAGCTACTGGAATAGCCTGAGTATTTGGCGTAGCAGGTGTTCCATAAGAAATTTTACTTTCTAAAAAATTTCCAACCTGTAAATCTTTAAAAGTTCCATCTTTATCTGTTCCAAAAATACCACAATCATCCATTTCTATTTCGGTATTTGGTAGAACTTTTATAGCCATTTGTCCGCCATAAATAGAGTCAATAAGCAAGGTTTTATTGTTATCATAAATTTGTGCAATAGTACCTTCAAGTTTTAGACTATCTGCAAAAAGCATTGAGCTAGCTAAAAGTGCTGATGTAAATAAAATACTTTTTTTCATAATTATTTCTCCTTGTAATGTAAAGTGATAACATTATAAACTTTTTAAGTGAAGTGAATGTGAAGTTAAAATTTTGACTTTTTAGTTTTGATAATATTATGCAACTTATTATATTTTGACTATCGTTACTTCTAGTTGTAAATTTAAAAGAGTGAATACTTTATCAAAAATAATTAAAAATTATTTTTTATTCTTGTTTAAAATAGTTACATTAGAAAATATATTTTTTCCAAAAAGCTATAAATTTAAACACATATAAGTTGGACTTAAAATATCCATTTTATTATTGAATAAAAATGATACAAAAGGATAGGATATGGAATTTTTTTAGCTTTATTGGGTTTTTTCTCATTAGGATTGATAGTTTGGCTTTTGCTAAAAGATTATACTACTCCGGCATTAGCTTTTATAAGTGTAAGTATTAGCGTAGCTTGTATTTTACTTATTCTTGAACAGCTTGGTTTTGGCGTGGGTGCAGCTTTAGGGGTTAAAGGAGGTGTTTTTGATATTAAAACATTGGTTGCTTTTATTAAAGATGGAGTCAAAAGCGTAACGGATACGGCAGCTTTGTTTGTTTTTTCTATACTCTTTTTTAGTGTTTTAAATGCAAGTGGTTTTTTTACTAAAATTTTAAATGCGTTTTTATCAAAAATGAAAGCTAATGTATATCAAGTTTGCATTCTTACTGTTTTTATTACTGCTGCTGTACATTTAGATGGTTCAGGTGCTTCTACTTTTCTTATTGTAATACCTGCATTATTACCTATTTATGAGCGCCTAGGTATAAGAAAGACTTCAATGTTATTGATTATTACTTCGGCTATGGGGGTTATGAATGTTATTCCTTGGGGTGGTCCTACTCTAAGAGCGGCTACTAATATAGGAATGGATGCAAATTTGCTTTGGCACCATATTATACCTATTCAGATTGTAGGTTTGGTATTATCCCTTCTTTTGGCAATTTGGATTGCTAAGATAGAAATAAAAAGAGGTGCAGGCGCAGGTAACTTGTCTGGAATAAATTTAAATATAGAAAAAAGCGAACACCATAATGAAAAATGGTTTTGGTTAAATTTACTTGTAGCTATTGGGGTTATTGGGCTTTTAATTAGTGGTATTTTTCCTAGTTATATTTGCTTTATGATAGGACTTGCAATAATTTTACCGCTTAATTATCCTAATTTAAAAATAGCTAAAAAAGTTTTAGATCGTGCAAGTGCTGGTGCAATGCTTATGTATATTACTTTAATTGGTGCTGGGATATTAATAGGTGTATTTGATAAAAGTGGTATTATGGAGAAAATGGGTGTTTTGATTTTAAATTTTGTTCCAGATTATTTAGGTGCTTATATTCCTTTGATGGTAGGGATATTGGCTGTTCCAATGGCAATTATTTTTTGTACAGATTCTTATTTTTATGGAGTGATGCCTATAGTTTTGAGTGTAACTAAGGCTTTTGGCGCTGAACCTTTGACTATAGCTATTATCATGGTGATAGCAAGAAATTGTGCGACATTTATTTCTCCTGTTGTGCCTGCAACTTTGCTAGGTTGCGGTTTAGCAGAGGTTAATATTAAAGATCATATCAAAAGAAGCTTTTTTTATATATGGGGTATAAGTATTATTTGCTTGATTTTTGCTGAGGTAGCTGGGATAATATAATTAAAATAAAAGAACTTTTAATTTTTCAATGATTGGTTCATTGTTTTATGATATTTTTGAGTCAAAAATTTATAAAAATATAAGCGTTTTTTTGTATTATTTTATTTTGCTTTAGAGAAAAATTATAAATTTAAACTTATAAGAATATTTTTTAAGTTGAAAGTAAATTTTAAAACGGAGAAGTGATGTACAAAAAACAAAATTTACCAGAACTTACCTTAAGGGGTTTGATTTTGGGAAGTATTTTAACTATTATTTTTACAGCTTCAAATGTATATTTGGGGTTAAAAGTGGGACTTACTTTTTCATCATCAATTCCAGCTGTGGTCATCTCCATGGCGGTTTTGAGTCTTTTTAAGACTTCAAATATTTTAGAAAATAATATGGTTCAAACTCAAGCTTCAGCAGCAGGAACTTTATCATCAGTTATTTTTGTTATCCCAGGGCTTTTTATGTGTGGGTATTGGAGTGAATTTCCACTTTGGCAAACTTTTATGATATGTCTTTGTGGTGGCGGACTTGGAGTGCTTTTTACTATACCATTAAGAAGGGCTATGGTAGTTGAAAGTAAACTTGCTTATCCTGAAGGTAGAGCCGCAGCTGAAATTTTAAAAGTAGCCAATAAAGATCAGAGTAATAAAAAAGGAAAACAAGGCATTAAAGAAATAGCATTAGGCTCTTTTATAGCTGCTATTTTTAGTTTATTAAGCAATGGTTTTAAACTCGCTGCAAGTGAGAGTAGTTTTGCTTTTATTTGGAATAAAATGGCTTTTGGTTTTTCTATGGGATATTCTTTGGCACTTTTAGGAGCAGGTTATTTAGTTGGTTTAGCAGGTGCTATAGCTCTTTTTGTAGGTATGTTTTTAGCTTGGGGTATTTTTACTCCCTATCTTTCAAATTTTGAATTCGATAGTGCAAAAAATGCCGTAGATTTAGCTTCTAGTGTATGGAGTTCTAAAGTAAGGCTTATAGGAACAGGAGCTATTGCTATAGCAGCGTTTTGGACTTTAATAGAACTTTTAAAACCCGTTATTGAAGGTATTAAAGAAATTGTTAAAAATGTTAAAATTACTAATCAAGAAAAAAATGAAAGAACAAATATAGATCTTTCTTTAAAAAGTATTTTTATACTTTTTGTTTTAATGGTTGTGGGTTTATTTATTACTTTTTATAGTTTTGTTGAAGATGCTAACTTAAGTATTTATTATCAAATGCTATTTTCATTTGTTGGAACTTTAGTTTCTGTTTTAATAGGTTTTTTTGTTGCAGCAGCTTGCGGATATATGGCAGGACTTGTAGGATCTTCTTCTAGTCCTATTTCTGGAATCGGACTTATTGGTGTTATTATTTCTTCTATTGTTTTTTTGGTTTTAGGTGTGGAACTTTTTCAAGATCCTATGCTTTCTAAATTTGCAGTAGCATTAGCTATTTTTACTACTAGTGTTATTTTGGCTACAGCTGCTATTTCGAATGATAATTTACAAGATTTAAAGACAGGACATTTAGTTGGAGCTACTCCTTGGAAGCAACAAGTTGCTTTACTTGTAGGCTGTGTTTTTGGTGCTTTGGCTATAGTTCCTGTTTTAAATTTGCTTTATCAAGCCTATGGTTTTGTTGGGGCAATGCCAAGAGAAGGTATGGATGCTTCATCGGCTTTAGCAGCACCGCAAGCGAATTTAATGAGTACTATCGCTCAAGGAATTTTTCATCACAATATAGAGTGGGGTTATATGGCTTTTGGTGTATTTGTAGGAATTTTAATGATTATTATAGATAAAATTTTAAGAAGAACACAGAAGATGTCTTTGCCACCTTTAGCCGTTGGAATAGGTATTTACCTTCCACCTGCTGTAAATATACCTTTAGTTATAGGCGGAATTTTAAAATATATTGTAATGCAATACTTAACTAAAAAATATACAAAAAATTCTCATAAAGAAGAAAAACTTGCAAGTTGTGAGCAAAGAGGCACGCTTTTTGCTTCAGGGCTTATAGTGGGTGAAAGTATTTTTGGGGTAATTATCGCAGGAATTACTGTATTTTCAGTAAGCATGGGTGGTAGTGAAAATCCTTTAGCTTTAAATTTAACAAATTTTCATGATAGCGAGCTTTTAGCACTTATCTTTTTTGTGGGAGTTGTATTATATTTCATTAAGCGTATTGTTAAAAAAGATGCTTAATTTTTGGGGTTAAAACCCCATTTAATCCATTCTGATATAATTTTTCTTTTGCAATTATCATTCAAGGATTAAAATGGAAAATTTATATGCTTTAATACTTGGAATTATAGAAGGTCTGACTGAGTTTTTACCTGTTTCTTCAACAGGACATATGATTTTAGGTGCGACTATTTTAGGTATTGATATAGATGAGTTTTGGAAAAGTTTTTTGATTATTATCCAGCTTGGTTCTATTTTGGCGGTAATTTTTGTATTTTGGCGTAAATTGTTTCAAGGGCTTGATATTTGGTTAAAACTTGCAGTGGGATTTTTTCCTACTGGAGTTATAGGGCTTTTTGTGGCAAAATACTTAAATGCTTTATTTAATGGTTGGGTTGTGGTTGGAATGCTCATTTTTGGTGGTGTTGTGCTTATTCTTATAGAACTTGCGCACAAAAATAAACAATATCGTATTAATTCTTTAGAAGAAATAAGCTTTAAACAAGCTTTTTGTATAGGTATTTTTCAATCTTTAGCCATGATTCCTGGAACTTCAAGAAGTGGAGCAAGTATTATTGGTGGACTTTTGCTAGGATTTAATAGAAAAGTTGCGGCTGAGTTTAGTTTTTTGCTTGCCATTCCAACGATGATTATCGCTACAGCTTATAGTATTTATAAAGAGCCTGAATTACTGAGTAACGCAAATTCTTTAATTCCTTTAAGCATAGGTTTTATCACTGCTTTTATTGTTGCAGTTTTAGTTATAAAATTTTTCTTAAAATTTATTTCTAAATTCGACTTTATCCCTTTTGGAATTTATCGTATTATTTTAGGATTTGTTTTCTTTTATTTGTATTATAGTGGGATTTTAAATGCTGGAAGTGAGTTTAAGCTATAAATAAATATTAAATTTATTCTAAGATTTTTTTAAAAATAAGCTGAATTTCAAAAATAATTAAGTCTTAGAAAGTTAAAATTAGAACTTTATAAACACTCACAGGGTAAGTGAGCGACAAAGGGTTAAAAATATGGAAAAAGAAGTTATTGCGTATTTGGACAATGAGACAATAATTGACTCTCAAAGTGTAAAAGATACAAATTTAAAAGAAATTTATTTTGATAATTCTAAAGAAAGTTTAGAAGTAATCCGCCATTCTTGTGCACACTTAATGGCACAGGCGATTAAGAGTTTGTATCCTGAAGCTAAATTTTTCGTTGGTCCTGTTATAGAAGATGGATTTTATTATGATTTTCGTGTAGAAAGTAAGATCGGCGAAGAAGATTTAGTAAAAATTGAAAAAAAGATGAAAGAACTTGCTGAAGCAAAGATTGAAATTTCAAAATACGGAATCACAAAAAACGAAGCTTTGGCTAAATTTCAAAATGATGATTTAAAACAAGAAGTTTTATTGCGTATTCCTGATGGAGCTGTAAGTATTTATAAGCAAGGTGAATTTGAAGATTTGTGTCGTGGTCCTCATGTGCCAAATACGAAATTTTTACGCTTTTTTAAACTCACTCGTGTTGCAGGAGCGTATTTGGGTGGTGATGAAAAAAGAGAAATGCTTACTCGAATTTATGGGACTGCTTTTGCAGATAAGGAAAGTTTAAAAGAGTATTTAACCATTATCGAAGAAGCTAAAAAACGCGATCATAGAAAGCTTGGAACAGAGCTTAAGCTTTTTACTTTTGATGATGAGATCGGAGGAGGTCTTCCTATTTGGTTAAGTAATGGTGCAAGACTTAGATCTAAACTTGAACATATGCTTTATAAGATCCATCGTTTGCGTGGTTATGAGCCTGTGCGTGGGCCTGAGCTTTTAAAAGCAGATGCATGGAAAATCAGTGGGCATTATGCAAACTATAAAGAAAATATGTATTTTACACAAATTGATGAACAAGAATATGGTATTAAGCCTATGAACTGTGTGGGGCATATTAAAATTTATCAAAGTGATGTAAGAAGTTATCGTGATTTGCCTTTGAAATTTTTTGAATATGGCGTGGTGCATCGTCATGAAAAAAGTGGGGTTTTGCACGGACTTTTTAGAGTGAGAGAATTCACTCAAGATGATGCACATATTTTTTGTATGCCAAGTCAGATTAAAGAGCAGGTTTTAGAAATTTTAGCTTTTGTGGATAATTTGATGAAATTATTTGATTTTAGCTATGAGATGGAAATTTCAACTAAACCTGACAAAGCCATAGGTGATGATGAAATTTGGGAAGTGGCAACTAAGGCTTTAAAGGAAGCTTTAGATGAACAAGGTCTAAAATATGGCATTGATGAAGGTGGAGGGGCTTTTTATGGGCCAAAGATTGATATTAAAATCACCGATGCTTTAAAAAGAAAGTGGCAATGTGGAACTATACAAGTTGATTTTAACCTGCCAAGTCGTTTTAAACTCGAATATACTGATAGTGATAATGAAAAAAAACAACCTGTAATGTTGCATCGTGCGATTTTAGGTTCTTTTGAAAGATTTATAGGAATTTTAACCGAGCATTGTGCGGGTGAGTTTCCATTTTTTATCGCACCAACTGCGGTGGGTATAGTGCCAATAGGCGAAGCACATATTGCTTACGCAAAAGAAATTCAAAAAGAATTATTAGAGCTTAATATTGATAGCGAGGTGTATGAAAAAAATGAGAGTTTAAGTAAGAAAATTCGTATCGCTGAAAAACAAAAATTACCTATGATTTTAGTTTTAGGCGATGATGAGGTGGCAAAGCGTAGCGTTGCTTTAAGAGATAGAAGAGCTAAAGAACAAAAAAATCTTAGCTTGGATGAATTTATTAAATTAGTTAAGGAGAAAATGAGTGAGGTACACTTTTGAGTAAAGAAAAAGAAGTATTGCTCAATGAAGAAATAAGAGCGGATGAAATCAGATGTGTTGGCGATGATGGCAAGGTTTATGGTATTATTAGTAGTGATGAAGCTTTAGAAATTGCAAATCGTTTAGGACTTGATCTTGTAATGATAGCTGCAGATGCTAAGCCACCTGTTTGCAAGATCATGGACTATGGTAAATTCCGTTATCAACAAGAGAAAAAACAAAAAGAAGCAAAGAAAAAACAAAAAGTGATTGATATAAAAGAAATCAAACTTTCTGTAAAAATTGCTCAAAATGATATTAACTACAAGGTAAAACATGCTTTAGAATTTTTAGAACAAGGTAAGCATGTGAGATTTCGTGTGTTCTTAAAAGGACGTGAAATGGCAACTCCTGAAGCAGGTGTAGCTTTGCTTGAAAAAATTTGGACTATGATAGAAAATGAAGCTAATCGTGACAAAGAGCCAAATTTTGAAGGTCGTTATGTAAATATG
The DNA here is from genome assembly GCF_001763175.1 of Campylobacter sp. BCW_4332. Classification (NCBI taxonomy): domain Bacteria; kingdom Pseudomonadati; phylum Campylobacterota; class Epsilonproteobacteria; order Campylobacterales; family Campylobacteraceae; genus Campylobacter; species Campylobacter sp. BCW_4332. The sequence continues at coordinate 52,940 of NZ_MJYF01000007.1, forward strand.
CTTGTAACTCCAAAAAAAGCTTAATCCACTTTTGTGGATAAGGCTTTTAAAGGTTTTAAATTTTGAAAGAAAATCCTTCTTTTTTAAAAGAGCAAATTATAACTTATCTTGGAAATAAAAGAGCGCTTTTAAGTTTTTTAAATAAGGGCTTTAAGGTAGCTAAAAAAGAACTTGGTAAAGATAAATTTAGTTTTTGTGATATATTTAGTGGCTCAGGTGTTGTAAGTCGTTTTGCAAAAGCACACTCAAATTATATTTTAGCCAATGATTTAGAAGATTATTCAAAACTCATCAATGAGTGTTATCTTGCTAATAAAGACAAAGATTTGCTTCAAAATATAAAAAAGTATTATAAAAAATTAATCCAAAATTTAGGTTTTCAAAAAGGTTTTATCAGTGAGCTTTATGCTCCAAAAGATGATGATGATATTAAAAAAAATGAAAGGGTTTTTTATACTTTTAAAAATGCTTTATATCTTGATACTATGAGACAAAGAATTGAAAATGAAATTCCAAAAGAATTGAGACATTTCTTTATAGCCCCTTTAATTTATGAAGCTAGTGTGCATTCAAATACTAGTGGAGTTTTTAAAGGTTTTTATAAGGGTAAGGATGGTATCGGAAAATTTGGTGGCGAAGGACAAAATGCACTTAAACGTATTAAAGGAGAAATAGAGCTTAAAATGCCTATTTTTTCAAATTTTTCTTGTGAATTTGAAGTGATGCAAAAGGATGCAAGCATGCTTGCAAAAGAACTTGATTTTTTTGATGTGGTTTATCTTGATCCTCCTTATAATCAACATCCTTATAGTTCTAATTATTTTATGTTAAATTTAATCGCAAATTATAAAAAACCTGAAGAAATTTCTAAAATCAGTGGCATTCCAAAAGATTGGAATCGTAGTACTTTTAATAAGTCAAAATTTGCCCAAGACGCTTTATTTGAACTCATTAATGATTTAAAAGCAAGAGTGATTTTACTTTCTTATAATTGTGAAGGTTTTGTAAAAAAAGAAATTTTTTTAAAGCGTTTAAGTACTCTTGGAAAATGTCGGATTTTAGAACAAAAATATAATACTTTTAGAGCTTCTCGCAATCTTAAAAATCGTAATATCCATCTTCATGAACAACTTTATATTTTAGTTAAAAATTAAATTCTTGTTGCTAAAATTATTTTTTATTTTGCATGATTAAATTAATTTTATTTTTTCAGATGTTTTGATTTTCGAGCAATAAAGATAAGGTTGAAGAGAATAATAGTTAAAATTTTTAACTTTTTTTGTTTATAATACTTCCTTTTACATTTAAAGGATAAAGATGAAAATAAAAGTTGGGATTTTAGGAGCGAGTGGTTATGCAGGTAATGAGCTTGTACGCATTTTGCTTAATCATCCCAAAGTTGAAATTTCTTATTTAGGTTCGAGTTCTAGCGTGGGACAAAATTATCAAGATCTTTATCCTAATACCCCTTTAAATTTATGTTTTGAAAATAAAAATTTAGATGAACTTGAACTTGATCTTTTATTTTTGGCTACTCCGCATGAATTTAGCGCTAAGCTTTTAAATGAGAATTTGTTAAAAAAGATGAAAATCATTGATTTAAGTGCAGATTTTCGTCTTAAAAATCCTAAAGATTATGAGCTTTGGTATAAATTTACTCATCCTAATCAAGAGCTTTTGCAAAATGCAGTTTATGGACTTTGCGAGCTTTATAAAGAAGAGATAAAAAAAGCAAGTTTAGTGGCAAATCCAGGTTGTTATACCACTTGTTCTATCTTAAGTCTTTATCCGCTTTTTAAAGAAAAGATCATTGATTTTAGCTCAGTTATCATTGATGCAAAAAGTGGAGTAAGTGGAGCAGGAAGAAGTGCAAAGGTGGAAAATCTTTTTTGTGAAGTTAATGAAAATATCAAAGCTTATGGTTTGGCTTCACACCGTCATACTCCTGAAATTGAAGAACATTTAAGCTATGCAGCCAAAGAGAAAATCACTTTACAATTTACCCCTCATCTTGTACCTATGCAAAGAGGAATTTTAATCAGTGCTTATGCAAATTTAAAAGAGAATTTGCAAGAACAAGATATACGCGATATTTATACAAAATACTATCAAAACAATAAATTTATAAGGCTTTTACCGCCGCAGTCGTTTCCGCAGACTCGGTGGGTTAAATCAAGCAATTTTGCGGATATCAATGTTAGTATAGATCAACGCACAAGGCGTGTTATTGTGCTTGGTGCTATTGATAATTTAATCAAAGGTGCAGCAGGACAAGCTGTTCAAAATATGAATTTAATGTTTGATTTTGATGAAGATGAAGGACTTAAATTCTTTGCAAATTTGTAAAGGATAAAAATGTTAATACGAGCTATGCAAAAAAGCGATTATGAAGTCGTTTATAAGCTTTGGTGCGAGATAAAAGGCTTTGGGATAAGAAGCATTGATGATAGCAAAGAAAATATAGAAAATTTTTTAGATAGAAACCCAAATCTTAGCGTTGTAGCAGTGATTGATGAAGAAATTGTAGGAAGTATACTTTGCGGGCATGATGGACGTACAGGGGGATTTTATCATGTATGTGTACATAAAGATCATAGAAAAAAGGGTATAGCACACGAGATGACGAAATTTTGTCTTGAGGCTTTAAAAGCTCAAAAGATCAATAAAATCGCCTTAATCGCTTTTAAAAACAATGATTTGGGCAATGAGTTTTGGAAACATTATGGTTTTACTTTAAGAGAAGATGCGAATTATTACGATCTTTCTTTAAACGAGTATAATCAAACTAGCTTTAATGCTTAAGGAATGATCATGCAAAAATATTTAGAAAAAGCTAATGTCTTAATCGAAGCTTTGCCTTATATACGCAAATTTAATTCCAAGATTATACTTATAAAATAGGGTGGATCAGCTATGGAAAATGAAGAGCTAAAGCATTGCGTGATGCAAGATATAGCTCTTTTAAAACTCGTGGGTTTAAAGCCTATCATCGTACATGGTGGAGGAAAAGATATTTCTGCTATGTGTGAAAAATTAGGCGTAAAGAGTGAGTTTAAAAACGGTCTTAGGGTTAGTGATAAAGCCACTACTGAAGTAGCCAGTATGGTTTTAAATCATATCAATAAAAATTTAGCCCATAGTTTACAAAATTTAGGAGTTAAAGCCATAGGGCTTTGTGGTAAAGATGGTGCACTTTTAGAATGTGTGAAAAAAGATGTAAATTTAGCTTTTGTTGGCACGATACAAAAGGTAAATTCGAAAATTTTAGAAGAGCTTTTGGAAAAAGATTTTTTACCTATCATTGCTCCTATTGGTATGGATGAGGATTTTAATACTTATAATATCAACGCTGATGACGCAGCTTGTGCGATTGCTAAGGCTTTAAGGGCTGAAAAACTTGCTTTTTTAACGGATACTGCAGGGCTTTATGAGGATTTTAATGATAAAAATTCTTTAATTTCTAAAATCAGTCTTGAACAGGCTAAAATTTTAGCTCCTAAAATAGAAGGTGGTATGCATGTAAAATTAAAATCTTGCATTGATGCTTGTGAAAATGGAGTTAAAAAGGTGCATATTTTAGATGGACGCGTGAAGCATTCTTTGTTGCTTGAGTTTTTTACCGATGAAGGTATAGGCACTTTGGTGGGTTAAAGGATGAAAATGGATTATAAAGAACAAAGTCATATTATCCCTACTTATAAGCGTTTTGATATAGTTTTAGAAAAAGGGCAAGGGGTTTATCTTTTTGATGATAAGGCTAAAAAATATCTTGATTTTTCAAGTGGCATAGGTGTTTGTGCTTTAGGATATAATCATGCTAAATTTAATGCTAAAATCAAAGCTCAAGTGGATAAACTTTTACATACTAGCAATTTATATTATAATGAAAACATAGCCGCTGCAGCTAAAAATTTAGCCAAAGCTAGTGCTTTAGAGCGTGTTTTTTTTACAAATTCTGGTACAGAAAGTATAGAAGGAGCGATGAAAACAGCTAGAAAATACGCCTTTAACAAAGGTATTAAGGGTGGACAATTTATCGCTTTTAAGCATTCTTTTCATGGGCGTACTTTAGGGGCTTTATCGCTTACTGCTAATGAAAAATATCAAAAGCCTTTTAAACCTTTAATTTCAGGGGTTAAATTTGCAAAATATAATGATATTTCAAGCGTTGAAAAACTGGTAAATGAAAAAACTTGTGCTATTATCTTAGAAAGCGTACAAGGAGAAGGTGGGATAAATCCTGCAAATAAAGATTTTTACAAAGCCTTAAGAAAGCTTTGCGATGAAAAAGATATATTATTAATCGCTGATGAAATTCAATGTGGTATGGGTAGAAGTGGAAAATTTTTTGCCTATGAGCACGCACAAATTTTGCCTGATATCATGACTTCAGCTAAGGCCTTAGGCTGTGGGCTTAGTGTGGGTGCTTTTGTGATTAATCAAAAAGTAGCAAACAATTCTTTAGAAGCAGGCGATCATGGTAGCACTTATGGGGGAAATCCTTTGGTTTGTGCAGGAGTGGATGCGGTTTTTGAAATTTTTAAAGAAGAAAAAATTTTAGAAAATGTCAATAAACTCACGCCTTATTTAGAGCAAAGTTTAGATGAGTTGATCAAAGAATTTGATTTTTGTAAAAAACGCAAAGGCTTAGGGTTTATGCAAGGGCTTAGTCTTGATAAAAGTGTAAAAGTGTCCAAGGTCATTCAAAAATGCCAAGAAAATGCACTTTTGCTGATAAGTTGCGGGGAGAATGATTTGAGATTTTTACCTCCTTTGATTTTGCAAAAAGAACATATTGATGAAATGAGTGAAAAGTTAAGAAAGGCTCTAAAGAGTTTTTAATAAATTTTGTAAAAAAAGTTTATTCTTTTCCATCTACTATAGGCACAAATAAACATTCTTCTAAAATTTCTTTTTGTAAATTTGTGCCATTTTTTCTAAGGCGTGTGATGAATTGTTTGCCATTGTGTAAAATAGGAGCGACTAAAATCCCGCCATCGCTTAATTGATCGAGTAAAATTTCAGGAATTTGTGTCGCATAAGCAGAAAATAAAATTCTATCATAAGGAGCATAATTTTTCCAGCCATTTTGTCCATCATCAAATTTTACATTGATATTAAAAAGTTCTAATTCTCTGAAAGTTTGAGCGGCTTTTTTGGCTAAATTTTCTATGCGTTCTATGGTAAAAACACGCCTTATGACTTTGCTTAAAATCGCAGCTTGATAGCCGCTTCCACAACCTATCTCTAAAATACTATCAGCATTTTTAAAATCTAAAGCCATAGTCATTTTAGCTACAGTTAAAGGTGAACTAATCCATTGAGAATTTGCCAAAGGCAAAGCATCAAGGCGATAAGCATGGGCTTTTAAAGGAGAAAAAATTTCACGCGGAATTTGACAAAAAGCATTAAAAAGCTCTTCATTGATAAAAACTTTTTGTGCAATTTCTTCAGCCATATTTTGACATCTTTTTTGTTCAAATGCGTTCATTACTTCTCCTATAAATTTAAATAAAAATTGTAACTAAAAAAGTTGAAATAGAGTTAAACTTAGCTATACTTAAATAAAAAGGAAAAAAATGCTTATAAAATTTAAAAATCATAGTCCCAAACTAGGTCAAAATGTTTTTGTTGCAGAGGGAGCTAAAATCATAGGAGAAATAGAAATAGGAGATGAAAGTAGCATTTGGTTTAATTGTGTTTTAAGAGCTGATGTTAATTTTATAAAAATTGGCAAAAGAACCAATATTCAAGATCTTAGCACGGTGCATGTTTGGCATAGGGAATTTGACGAAAAAGGAAAGTTAAAAGATGCTGGTTTTCCTACAATAATAGGAGATGATGTAACCATAGGACATAATTGCGTTATCCATGCTTGTGTGATAAAAAATCGTGTTTTAATCGGAATGAATGCTGTTGTCATGGATAATGCTTTGATAGAAGAAGATAGCATAGTGGGTGCTGGAAGCGTTGTAACAAAGGGTAAAAAATTTCCGCCACGCTCTTTGATACTTGGAAATCCTGCAAAATTTGTGCGTGAATTAAACGATGAAGAAATAAGCTCTCTAAAACAATCCGCTTTAAATTATGTGGATTTTAAAAACGAGTTTTTAAAAGATCTTCAGTGATATTTTGAAGTTTAGGCGAGAGTTTTACTTCAAATTTCACAAAACGATCAAGATCTAAAAAACTCTCATCGAGTTTTGAGATTTGCTCTTTTGTATAATCTTGAATAGTATTTAAAGATGACTTTTTAAGAAGTCTTTTTTCTTTGTAGACTAATTCTAAAAGTTCTTTGCGTTCTAAATTTTCATCTTGATTTGGGTTTTCGTCAAAAACATAAAGCTCATCAAAAAGGATTTTTTGCGTGTTTTTATCATAAACTCTAAAAAGTTTTTTAAAATGAGGTAGGGTTGATTTTTCGTTATTTTCACTGATTTTTATTTTAGGTTTTATACCTTGATCTTCTAAGGCTGCGAGTTTATAAACACAACTAAAAATAGGATCGCTTGAAGCAGTGATCAATCTTTCGCCTACACCAAAGATATCAATAGGTGCGTTTTGTTCTTTGAGTTTTTTAATGCTCCATTCATCAAGGGCGTTAGAAACTATGATTTTACATTTTTGAAGTCCTGCTTGATCAAGTTCTTGTCTGATTTTCAAACTCAACTCAAATAAATTTCCAGAATCTATTCTCACACCGCCTTCTTGGATACCAAATTCTTTAAAAACTTTAATTGCATTTTTAAGTCCGCTATTTAGACAATCATAAGTATCAATCAAAAAAACAGGATTTTTTGGATAAATTTTCACATAAGCTTTAAAAGCTTCAAGTTCATTTTCAAACATTTGCACCCAAGAATGTGCCATAGTTCCATTGATAGGGATATTATAAATTTTTCCTGCTAAAGTACAAGCACTTCCTATGCAACCTCCTATAAAAGCTGCTCTTGCCCCTTTTAAGGCCGCTTCACTTCCTTGTGCTCTGCGTGAGCCAAATTCTAAAATTTTACTGTTTTTAGCTGCACGCACGATACGATTGGTTTTGGTAGCAATAAGGCTTTGGTGGTTTAAACTTAAAAGTAAAAAAGTTTCTAAAAGCTGTGCTTCTATGGTTGTAGCTTTAATACATAGCAAAGGTTCGTTTGGAAAAATCACTTCTCCTTCACGCATAGCATAAATTTCACCTTTAAATTTAAAGTTAGCTAAAAAATCTAAAAATTCTGTATCAAAAATACCTTGTTTTCTTAAAAATTCTATATCTTCTGCATCAAAACTCAAATTTTCAACAAAGTCTAAAATATCTTCAAGACCTGCAAAAATAGCAAAAGATCCTGAATCTGGAATTTTTCTAAAAAATATATCAAAATAACAAATTTGATCTTTTTTATTGTTTTTGAAATAGCCTTGAGACATTGTAAATTCATAAAAATCACAAAGTAAGGCTAAAGAAGTTTTAGAAGTCATCAAAGCTTATACTACCCTTAGAATAATTCGTTACTTTACTTTCAAAGAAATTGCTCTTTTGATCGTTAAATTTTGAAAAATCATCTACCCATTTAATAGGATGTTTTGCATTGTATAGCTTGTCTAAATTGATTGCGCTTAATCTTTGATCTACAAGATAATGGATATATTCTTCTATGATATCATCAGTAAAGCCCATGATTTGATTTTGAGTGATGTATTTACCCCATTTGATCTCAAGATCTCCAGCTTTTTTAAACATATCATAAATTTTATTGATATTTTCATCATGGAACAAATCAGGTCTTTCTTTGCGTACTGAATTGATCATATTTTGAAATAATAAAAGATGTGTGATTTCATCTCTTTGGATAAAGCGGATCATTTGTGCTGAACCTAGCATTTTTCCTGCACGTGCAAGTGCGTAAATAGCAGTAAAACCACTATAAAAATATACTCCTTCTAAAATTTGATTTGCCACCATAGCCAAAAGAAGTTTATTATCATCTACATCGCCTGCTAATTCTTCATAAATGCTTGAAATAAAGTCATTTTTTTCACGCAAAGTTTCATCATGCTTTTCCATTTCATAAATCAAATCTGCATTATCGCAAATCGCTTCTACCATAACAGCGTAAGATTTTGAATGGTTTGCCTCTTCATAAGCTTGGCGTGCTAAAACCGCATTGATTTCAGGAGCTGTGATATAAGGGTTGATATTATCTGCTAAATTATTGGTTTGAAAACTATCCATAGAAATAAGCTGACTCCAAACTAAATCATACATTCTTTTTTCACCTGTGGTTAAATTACAGCGATAATCAAGTGCATCTTTAGTTGTATCCACTTCTTTTGGAAACCAAGTATTTGCCTCCATTAAATCCCAAAGTTTTAAAGCCCAAGTATATTTTGCCTTAGTGAAATTTAAAATTCCATGTGGGTTACCATCAAAAACTTTACGATCTCCTAGGGTTTCGTTTGAGCTTGGATTGTAAATTCTTTTTCTTTGCATTTTTTAACCTTTCTTTATGCTTTGGTGGCTATACAACTTTGAGTTAAAATATCATGTAAATTTAAACGATCTTTTCTTACAAAACTGACAAATAAACCAAAGAGTAAGCCAAAACTTATAATAAATATCACATATCTTAGTAAAATTCTAAGAAAACTTAGTTTCTTTCCCGTTTTTATATCAATAAGATATAAATCATATGCTTTAAGACCTGGGCTTTGTGCCTTTTTTGTTAAAAAAATAGCTTGAATCAAACCAAATAAAAAAGTACATAAAGTTGTGATAAAATGGTTGTTTAAAAAAGCTTCTTTAGAGCCTAATATAAAATAAAATAAATATAAAATAGGAACATAAATAAGAAAAATATCTATAAGCAAAGCTCTAAATCTTAACCATCTAGAGCTAATTTTTGCTTTAGTTTTCATTTAATTTCCACGACTTCCTGGTTTTATGGCTTTGCTCCCTTTTTTACAAAGCGGACAATTTGTTTCATCATAAATTTCAAATTCAAAATTTCCTAGAGTAAAGAGTGGTAAATTTTCAGGTAATTTCGCATTATCTTTTCTTGGAGATTTTAGATTTTCTACCGCACAAAAACCACGATTTGCTAATGCTGCAAAACCTACAACAATGCCACCTAAACTTTTAATGATTTTTGCACTCTCTAAAGCACTACCACCTGTAGTAATGATATCTTCACAAATTATAAATTTTTCACCCTTTTTTACTTCAAAACCACGTCTTAGAGTCATTTCTTTATTTACTCTTTCAGTGAAGATAAAACGTTTACTACAAGCTCTTGCAAGCTCATAACCTGCTAAAATTCCACCTAAAGCAGGAGAGCAAATGCTGTCAAATTCTATCTTATAGCTTGCAATAATCTTTGCAAGTTCATCACAAAGTTTTGCTGCTAATTTTGGATCCTCTAAAACTTTTGCACTTTGAAGATAAAACTGTGAATGTTTACCTGAACTTAGTAAAAAATGCCCTTCTAAATAAGCACCACAATCTTTATAAATTTGCTCTAAATTCATCGTTAAACCTTTAAAAGTTCACTTTCTTTGCTTTTTACACTCTCATCAATTTTTGTTGTGTAGGCGTCAGTAAGTTTTTGCACTTCATCATAAGCTTTTTTTGCTTCATCTTCGCTTATTGCCTTATCTTTTTCTAGTTTTTTAACTGCATCGTTGGCATCTTTGCGTATATTTCTTATAGAAACTTTTGCCTTTTCACCCATAGCTTTAGCTTGTTTTACATTTTCTTCTCTTTGCTCTCTAGTCATCGGAGGGAAAAATAATTTTACACTTTCGCCATCATTGTTTGGATTGACACCGATATTTGCAGCTGCAATAGCGCTTTCTATGGTTTTTAGTAAAGGTTTTTCCCAAGGAGTGATGCTAATAGTTGAAGCATCGCTTGCTAAAACAGTTGCTACTTGATTTAAAGGAGTTTGAGTTCCATAATAATCCACTGTAATATGATCTAAAATATGGGTATTAACTTTTCCAGTTCTTAAAGTGGTGAAGTCTTTTTTTAAGGCTTCTAAAGATTTTTCACTTTGGGTTTTTTGTTTGTTAAAAATTTCACTTAGCATTATCATTTCCTTTAATTATTTACTTGAATTAACATCGCTTGGAAGTTGTGGTGCACTTGGAGCGATAGAATTTGTGTTTGGGGTAGCAGGTGCAATAGGAGCACTTGGAATAGTAGTGTTGTTTTCTACTTTAATTTTCTCTGCTAGAGAGTCCTTGCTAGCTTTATTGTATAAATAACCAAGACCAATAGTATTTGCAATAAGTAAAATTCCCATAATAAAGGTAAATTTTGCTAAAAATCCAGCCGGTCCTTTGGCGCCAAATAAACTTTCATTGCTTCCACTATAAGCTCCAAGTCCTATACTTGAACTTTTTTGAAGTAAAACTGCTATACAAATAACTATAACGATGATAAATTGTAAAATGATTAAAAGAGTGATCATTGAAAATTCCTAAAAGTTAATTTTTAAATGATTATTTTAGCTAAATAAAACTTGAAAAGTTTTGAAACTTGAAAAGTTTTTGTGAGAAAAATCCCACAAAAACTTATCTGCTATTGAAGCTTCTTAAGATATTAAGTAAAGATACGAAAAGATTAACAAAATCAAGATAAAGTGCTACTGCACCTTCGATTGGAGTTTCATAATTTCCGCGGATAATATTTTGCGTATCATAAAGAATGTAAAATGAAAATAATATTGCAGCTACTGCTGAAATAGCTAGATTAACTATACTGCTTTGGAAGAAAAGGTTTAGTAAAGATGCTGCTACAATAACGATTAATACTATAAATAAAGCTTTGCCCATAACAGTAAAATCTTTTTTTGTATTCATAGCAAATACACTAAGTCCTGCAAAAGCAACCGTTGTTAAAGCAAAAGCTTGAGCGATGATAATTCCTCCAGCTGGTAGAGCTAAAACTGAAATAAGTAAAGGTGTAAGCGTTAAACCTGAGCAGAAAGTAAAACCAAAAAGTAAAACAAGATTTAATGGAGCCTCTCTTTTTTTCCATTGCAAAGCAAATAAAAGTCCGATTTCAACAGCAAAAAGGATCCAAAAAGTTACTTGTGATTGTATAAAAAATGATGCTAAAGCAAAAATTCCTACATATGCACCTACTGTTGCAGCTAATAATGAAGCAGCAAAAAGTTGATAAGTTTGTTTAATAAAAATACTTAATTCGCTTGAGCGTGTATTTTCAAATTCTTTTGATCTTGAGTAGTCTCTATCATAAAGACTCATAAAATTCTCCTTGCAAAATTGTTAGATTTTTTAAAATCTTGAGCGAAATCTAACATATTAGACTAAATAAAAAGTTAATTTATATAATATCTTAATGCTTAAATGAAATCTTTGCTGAAATTTTGTTATAATTTCAAGATTTTAGTTTTAGGTTGGTTTTATGGAAAATCTTATTAGCGGTGCGATTAAGTTTATGCAAGAAGACTTTAAGGAGCATGAAGAACTTTTTGAAAGTCTAAAAAATAAGCAAAATCCCCATACTCTTTTTATAGGTTGTTCTGATTCTAGAGTAATTCCAAATTTGATCACTAATACGGGTCCAGGTGAGCTTTTTGTAATACGAAATATTGCAAATATAGTTCCACCTTATCGCGTTGGAGAAGATTACTTGGCGACAACTTCAGCAATAGAGTATGCTTTAAATTCATTGCATATTAAAAATATCGTCGTTTGTGGCCATAGTAATTGTGGAGGTTGCAATGCTCTTTATTATTCTGATGAAGAGTTAAATAAAATTCCTAACGTGAAAAAATGGCTTACTATGTTAGATCCGATAAAAAAAGATGTGATGATTTTTGCAAGAGACGATTTGGCTATGCGTTCATGGCTTACAGAAAAATTAAATTTAGTAAATTCTTTGCAAAATATACTTACTTATCCAGGCGTGCAAGAAGCTTTAGATGAAGGAAAAATAGAAGTACATGCTTGGTATTATATTATAGAGACAGGTGAAATTTATGAGTATGATTTTAAAGCAAAAATTTTTACTTTAATACAAGATAGGAAAGTTCAATGAAGAAAATTATTTTTAGTTTATGTTTTTTTATTTTATACCTTGGAGCACAAGAATTTAAATTTATTGATGCGAATATTAGTAAAGAAGATGAAGGAATTTATGCTTTAGTTGAAAAATATGTTGATCTTAACAATCAAATTAAAGAATTTAAGAAAAACAATGATGAAAATTCAAGCACTTTTAATGGTATTTTAAGTGAATTTGAAAAAGACAAAAAGACTATTTTAGCAAAAATACCCGATATGATAGTAGGACAAAAGATTAATGAAGAGGCAGTGGCTAGATTTTTAAAAGCAAAAGAAAAATTACTAGATGTTCAAAAAAAGAATATTAATAAGCCTTACATTTATACAGATGCCACTCTTAATCTAGTTTATTTTAACATTGTGGAAAGTTTTTATTCTTCTTTGTTTGAAGTGGAAAAACTTTTTAAAAATACAGCAAGTAGTGAAGATTTAATTGCTACTGTTGATAAGGCAATGGAAAATTTACAAAATTCTTCTAGTGTAAATTTAGATAGTTTTAAAAGCAAAATTACAAATCCAGAAGAATTGGAAAAAATTACCCTAAAAGAAAGATATATTGGTAACGCTCTAGATTCTTATTCTGAAATTCTTAAGTATTTACGATCAAATGCAGATTTGCTTGAAAGTAATTATATTTTTTCACTACTTGAGCTTCAAGTTTGGATAGATCGTATAAACGAGGCAATTGGGGTAAGTTTTGTTAATATCGGAAAAATAGTAATTTCTGCTTTGGTTTTAGTTTTTTTTATATCTTTAAGACGTTTTTTTGCAAATATAGTATATTTTTTTCTTGTTCGGCTTTTTTATAGAAATAAAAATGATGTAGATGATATTAAAGTTATTTTTATTGAGAATATTAAAAAACCAGTGAGTTTTTTTCTGATTGTTTATGCTATTTCGATTTGTCTTACTATAGCAACTTATCCTGCACCTTTAAGTATTAATTTGAGTAATTTTTTCCACATAATTTATGCGGTTTTGATTGCATGGCTTATTTTAAAAATGCTTGATGGTTATGGAATGGTACTAGTTTCTAAGCTTGCTCAAAAAAGCGGAAAAAAAGAAGTTGTAAATTTAATTATTAAAATTTTATATTTTGTTATTATTATCATAGCTTTATTATATATCCTTGCTCAGCTTGGTTTTAATATTTCAGCTATTATTGCATCTTTGGGAATTGGTGGTTTAGCTGTTGCTTTAGCAGCGAAAGATATAATTGCAAATTTCTTTGCTTCTATACTTTTACTTTTTGATAATAGTTTTAATCAAGGAGATTGGGTGGAGGTTTCAGGTATAGAAGGAACAGTAGTTGAAATAGGACTTAGAAAAACTACTATTAGAACTTTTGATAATTGTCTCGTATTTTTACCAAATTCAACTATTATGGGAGCTAATATCAAAAATTGGAGTAAAAGACGCATGGGTCGCCATGTTAGAATGTATTTGGGTGTTGGTTATGATGCTACTCCTGAAAAATTAGATCAATGTGTAAAAGATTTGAAAGAATTTTTGGATACAAGTGATTTGGTAGCTCACGATGAGGATAGTGCATTAAAATATGGTGATCATACGACAAAATATCGTCAAAATCTTGTATCTATTAACGATTTAGAAGGCTATAAAAATGCTTGTTATGTGGCTTTAAGCGAATTTGCAGATAGTAGTATTAATATAGAGCTTTATTTTTATACCAAAAAAATAGGCGCAAAAGATTTTAGGGAAGCTAGACAAAGCTTAATGCTTGAGTTTATGCGTATAATCGAAAAAAATGGCTTAACTTTTGCTTTCCCAAGTCGCAGTATTTATATAGAAAATTTACCACCTCTTGATTTGCAAGCAAAAGCTATAAAATAGCAAGATTTTATCTTGCTATTTTTTAAACCGGCATAACGCGTATATTTGGACTTAATTCTTCTTGTAAAATCGTTTCAATAGCATAAAGTGTTGCACCACTTCCACTAGAACAACCACTACAAGCACCAAGATAACGAATATAAACGTCAATTGCTGCACCTTCAGCCTTTTGTATATCAATCACTTCCAAATCTCCACCATCATTATGAAGCATAGGGCGAATTTCAGCATCTAAAACACTTTCAACTGCTTTTAATTGTCCTACTACGGTCATTTCATCAAAAGCCACATCACTTTTCATTGTATTTTTGAGTTTTTCTCTATCCATCTCGGCTCTGGTTTCAGCTAAAATATCTACAAGGTAATAATCTCTTTTTTCATGTCCGCCTGGTTTGATACAGGACTTGCAAAAAGCACCTGCTTTAGTATATTGTGTGATTTCTTCTACACTATGCAAATCATTAAGTTTAATCACTTCTTTAATGGTTCCAAGACTTACTCTAGCGCACTCACAAACTATAATTTGATCTTCAAAATCTTCAGGACTTATACCTTTATAATGAGCTGCTGCTTGTTTGATTACATCATAAGCCATAACCGAACAGTGCATTTTTTGAGGTGGAACAGCTGGAGTTTCTGGATTATCACGCATAGCAAATTCCACATCTAAATTTGTGATTTTTACTGCTTCATCTACAGTTTTTCCTATGCAAAGATCTACCATAGTATCACTACTTGCTATAGCTGTACCACAACCAAAACTTTTAAATTTTGCATCGATAATTTTATCAGTTTTTTCATCTACAAGCCAAAAAAGTCTTACTGCATCGCCACAACTTTCTGCGCCAAAATCAGCTACGATCAATTTTGCATTGCGTGCTTTAGCATCTTCTTCGCTAAATTCTCCCATATGTTGAGGATTATTCATTCTATCTTGAACTTTTTGTGAATACTCATCCCAAATGGATCCACCAATTAAACTATTTTTTCCCATTTTCCATCCTTATTTGTAATTATTTGGATTATAAGCATAAGTACAAGAAATTGCTCTTAATCTCTGTGTTGCATTTTTAATTTGTTTTGCTGCATAATCAATTTCTTCTTCAGTGTTAAAACGTGACAAAGAAAGTCTTAAAGCTGTATGCGCTAAATCATGCTCCGCACCGATAGCTTCCATAATAGGATTGCTTTCTAAAGCTTCACTTGCACAGGCTGATCCCGTACTTGCAGCTATACCATTTTTATTTAAATCCCAAAGCATTGCTTCGCCTTCAACACCTTTAATACTTGCTAAGATTGTATTAGGCACACGGTGTTCCCTTTTTCCAACCACTGTTGTATCAGGCAAGGCTAAAATTTGATCTTCTAGTTTATCTCTTAAACGGCGTATATGAGAATCTTCAAAATCAAGCATAGTATTTGCAATACGCAAAGCCTCGCCCATAGCTACTATATAAGGCACATTTAAAGTTCCACTTCTACGGCCACCCATGTGTTCTCCACCGTGTAAAAGTGGAGTAAGTTTAAGTCCTTTTTTTATAAAAAGTCCACCCACACCCTTTGGTCCATGAAATTTATGTGCCGAAAATGAAGCAAAATCAACTCCTACTTGAGTTAAATTAACCTTTATTTTACCTACTGCTTGAGTAGCATCTGTATGAAAAAGAGCACCAAATTCATGTGCAAGTTCCGCCATCGCTTTAATATCAAAAATCATACCTGTTTCATTATTTGCCCACATAACACTTACAAGTGCTGTTTTATCGCTAATCACTTTACGTAAATCTTCTACAGTAGAAACCCCTTCTTCATTTACAGGGAGTTCTATGACTTTTACTCCAAGACTTTTTAAAAAATAAGCAGCAGCAGTAACAGCAGGGTGTTCTACACTAGAAATAATCACTTCATTGCGTTCCTTATCTAAAATATGATCAAAATACACACCCTTAAGCACCCAGTTAATGCTTTCTGTTGCACAGGATGTTACAACTATATCATCTAAGTCATTTGCTCCAAGCCCTGCATAAAGTTTGTCCAAAGCTTCTCTTAAAGCAGGATGTGTTGTGCTTCCATATTGATGAAGGCTATTTGGATTTCCATACATATCCTTTAAAAAAGGTAGCATCAACTCATAAGCATTAGGATCAAGCATCGTCGTTGCATTGTTATCTAAATATACTTTCACTTTAAAATCCTTAATTTATCCTTAACTTTAATTAGGATATTTTTTATCTTTATTCGAAAACGGATAATAACAAAAATTTATAAAAATTAGGTTAAAAATTATAACAAAAATAAAATGTTAAAGTAAAATTTTAAAGTGAAATATTTTGTGAATTTTATATAGTAAAAATGAGAAATACTATTTCTTAAATTTTTCTTCGTAATACTTTACTATTTTTGAATCTTCTTTGACTGTATGATTAAAGATAAAATCTTGAACAACGAGATCTAGCTTTTCAATCATTATATTTACAAATTTAGCTTCACTGATGATAATTTCTTCAATTTCTAAGATAATTTTTCTGTGAATTCTTGTATGATGGTTGATATAAGGATATTCTATTTCTCTCATAAAGGCTTCTTCATCTGAAAAATGTCTATTGATCATTATCAACAACTCTCTTAAGACAATTTTTAATTCTTTTGTTTCAACATGACGTTGGCTCATTAAAGAGAGTTTTTTAGAAATTTCAAAAAGTTCTTTATGCTGATGATCTAAAAGATCATTATTCATTGAAATAATTTTTTCATTATAAATCATGGTTTTGAGTGCTTTTATATTTATATTTTTTCGGGAGCGAATTATAATGTTATTATACTTAAAATTTTATTAATTACTCATATAAAAATTATTATTATTGAAATATTTATAATTTGTATATTTTTTATAAAAATTATTTTAAATCATCACAGACATATAAGAGTTTAGAATTTTATTTATATTTGCTTGTTTTTGGCGACGATCTAGAAAATTTTCTATAGAGCTAGAACGTAGTTGATTTACTTCTTCTAATCTTTGCGTGTCTTGACCTTGGTTTTGATATTGTTTTTTAATAGTATCAAAATCATTGCGATTTTGATCGATATAAATTTGAAATATTGAGCTTGAATTTGCAAATTCTCTTAAATCCATATCTTTTTGGTAGTTAATATATTGTTGAAAAAATACAGATAGTTTGTCTTGAGTACTTGTTTTTTTATCTATACCATTAACATAAAGATAAAGATCAAAACTCATCTTTTTTTCATTTTCTTTTTTAATGTAATCTTCTATATCCATTTCGCCTTTAAGAATTTTTTGTAAATTTTGATGAGAGCTCAGTTCTAGAGTGACAGGTTTCATAAAAAAGTTAAATTCTTTTTCATTTTGGGTTTTTATATCATGGTAGATAAAATTCATTAAAAGACCAGATTTTGATACTTCTGCATTTTTAGTTAAATAAGGTTTTAAAATTTCATTAGAAGAAGTATTTTCTATGGCTTTATTAAAATGAAAATTAGTTATTTTATTATCTAACATTAAAGTATTTAAATTTGTGATATTGCTTAATGCTAAATCAATTTCTTCTTGATTGTTATAAATTCTTGAAATTTGGCCTAAAAATTTTCCATTGTCTGTTGAAAAACCTGATGATAGTTTTGAAATAAAATCGCGACTTAAATAAGCATTATCATCTTGTAAAAATTCTGAATTTATAGATTTTAATGAACTATAATAGCTATTTAAAAGATAAGGTAGATCAATTTTATTATAATTTAAAATTTCATCTTGTTTCGCGAGTTCTTTTGCTATGCTTCTAACGCTTTTAATATTGATATCATAAGATTCTGGTATATTCGCAATTTTATTTAAATCTTTATCAAAAAAACCTTCTTTATTGATTCTAAATCCAAATTCACTAGCATAAGTGGTATTATTAAAAATATAACTTAATTGTTCTAAGCTATTTTCATTTCCCTCTTGTTCTAAAGCTTTGCTATCTTTAATCAAATTTAAAGCAGAGCTATTCTGTAAAGGATTAGATAAGGTTAAATTTTGATACGGATTTGCCGAATTTATAGTCATTTTAAATCTTTCCAAAATATTGCTGATTTTTTTATAAGCAAAAGGTGTGCCAAGTTTTTTAAAAATTAAATTCAGTCAAAAATTAGAAAAAATTTGATAGTATTTAGCTTTTCTTTTAATTTGAAAAATAAAAATTTATCTAAATAAGGAAAGCGTATGCCAAAGATGAAAAGCGTTAAAAGCGCAGTTAAACGCTTCAAAGTAGGTAAAAATAAAATCAAAAGAGGCTCAGCTTTTAGAAGTCATATTTTGACTAAAAAACCTGCAAAAAGAATGCGTGATCTTCGCACAGCTAAATATGTGCATAGCACAAATGTAAAAGCTGTTGAAAAAATGCTAGGAATTTAAGTTTTTGACTAAAAGTCATTCAAACTCCCCTCTGAGATAAAATTTCAAGGGCAAGCTCCAAATTTGGACGCCACTTTATGAAAGGAAATAAAAATGGCAAGAGTAAAAACAGGTGTTGTTAGACGCCGCAGACATAAAAAAGTTTTAAAATTAGCGCGTGGTTTTTATAGTGGACGCCGCAAACATTTTAGAAAAGCAAAAGAACAATTAGAAAGAAGTCTAGTCTATGCTTATCGTGATAGACGCCGCAAAAAAAGAGACTTCCGTCGTCTTTGGATTGTGCGTATCAATGCTGCTTGTAGGCTTAATGATTTAAGTTATTCAAGATTTATCAATGGTCTTAAAAAAGCAGGCATTGAACTTGATAGAAAAATTCTAGCAGATTTAGCTATGAATGATTCTGCTGCTTTTGCAAAAATTGCAGAGGCTGTAAAAAAAGCACTTTAATTTTTTTAGTGTAAGAATTTCAAGATTTTTGATTTCTTGAAATTCTTAATTTTTAGTATTGATTTAATTTAGCTAGAACATCTTCATAACATTTGAGTTGATTTACATTTTTTTCAAAATCTTTGCCGACATTGCTTCTTTGTTTTAATTTATCTGAAATTTCTTTACCTGAATTTATAAGATTTGAAATGATTTTGGAAAATTCATTGGATTTATCCCTTATAAAATTCATTTCTTGAGTACTAGAATTGGAACTTTTTGCAATGGATTGTATGGTCTGAATAACTAATTTAATAGCTCCTTCCATTTCACCTAGACCCATTTGGGTATTTTCTGAAAGTTTTCTAACTTCATCAGCTACAACTGCAAATCCACGACCAAGTTTTCCAGCTCTAGCAGCTTCTATACCTGCATTTAAAGATAAAAGGCTAGTTTGTTCAGCAATCCCTGAAATAAGATCTAAAATACTATTTAATTGATCTATATTTTTCAAAGAAGATTGCACTTCTTTTTCTAAATTCATTTTTTCTTCACTTTGGTAAAGGTTGTATTCTAGGTAGTTAGTGAAATTGGTAAAACTTTCACTAATGGTTGTAAGACTTCTTCTTATATTTTCAAGTTCTTCAAAAATTTCTTTAAATATACTTGTATTTTTATCAATTTCTGATGTATTTTGTTTGAGTTGATTTAAAATTATTTTATTAATCTCATTTGTCATTTCTAGTTTTTGAGCTCTTATATTAAGATAATAGTATTTAAAATCGCTGTATTTTTGTATGAAAGTTTTTAAATATCTAGGTTTGAAATCATTAAAATTTTCAACTTCATAAAAAAATATTGCCACTAAACTTTTTGCAATTCCCACTCCATAAATTTCCCCAAAACTAGAAAAACCAACTATAGGAAAATCATTAAAATGGATTTGATTTAAATGTTCTTTGTTGTGAAGTCTTCTTAAGATACAATCATTAAAAATTGCTCCTAGTGGTTTTGGTTTATTAAAAGAAAATTTTTCGTAATCTTTATTTTATGGCTTCAATAAAATTTGTTTTTTTAAGCAAGCTTAATTCTTGAGCGCTTTCTATATCACAATAACTAAATAATGTTTTATCTGGGTTGATTTCCATAGGGGAAATAAGATAGTCTTCTCCAATTTTTAAAGCAAAAGTATATTCTTGCATTTTATTTTTAAGTTCTTCAAAAGTACAGTTAAAATAATTGCATAAAGCTTCAACCGCGTTGATGGATTGAAAGGTTTTTTTATCAATAAACTCGCGTACAGTTTTATCATATAAGCTTGCATCAAGTATGGTAAAGGTAATGTTGCTTTGAGGATTGAAATTTTGAGACTTCATTAAATCAAAACGATATTTAGATTTAAATTGGACATGTATGCTTAAAGCTTGATTTTTTAATATTTCTCCATTATAAAATATAAATGTTCCGCTAAAGTCCATATTTCCACTAGATCCACCTCCTACTAAAGCACAAGGATAGGGGTTGTGTTTGTATAAAAGTTCTAAAAGAGAACTTTCGCTTTGACTTAAACCATCATAAATTAAATAATGCAAAGTATTTGTGCAGTGTGCTTCAAAAGGTATATTTATAGATAAAACTTCTTTTTCTATCAGTTTTTTTCTTTCTGTATAATCTTTTATATTGCTAAAAAGCTTGATTTTATTTGTGCAGAGATTTTCTATCATATCTTCGCTAAAAAGCATCAAACTTATTCCTTGGATATTTTGTTTATAAGGGCTGTTTTCAATGTTTGAGTTAGAATCAAGATTGCATAATAAATCAGTAGCACTGCTTAAGATGATATCACATTGTTCATTTATAGAATTTTGAATCTTATTTCCTATGATTGCTAGGTTAAGTTGATACGACACAAAACCTATGATTAACTTTGGCTTGATATTTATTTTTTTTAATTTTTGTTCAAGTTCATTTTCTTGAAGAAATAGAGCTTCTAAAACTTTTTTACTCTCTTCTTTTTGCGCTGAGCTTTTATTTTTAAAATTAAAAAACATTGATTAAACTCCGTTAAAATTATTTTAATTTGTTAGTTAATTAAAAATAATATAAAATTTTAGTATTTATAATTTTTATTATATCTTAAAGTAACAAAAAATGTAATAAGTAAATTAAAATTTAGATATAATCATAAATTATAATAATACTAACTTCAAGGATAAATCAAATATGATTGGAGATATGAATGAGCTTTTATTAAAAAGCGTTGAAGTATTGCCACCTTTACCCGATACTGTAAGTAAGTTAAGAAAATATGTGAGCGAGGCTAATTCAAATATAGAAACCATGAAAGTTGCTGAAATCATTTCAACTGATCCATTGATGACGGCTAAGCTTTTGCAATTAGCAAATTCTCCTTATTATGGTTTTACAAGGGAAATTACAACCATAAATCAAGTGATTACTTTATTAGGCGTTGGTAATATCATCAATATAGTTACGGCTGATTCCATTAGAGATAGTTTTAAAATAGATGTTTCACCTTATGGTTTAAATACTCAAAATTTTTTAAAAACATGCAATGAAGAGGCAACTTTTATTACAAATTGGCTTAATGATGAAGATAAAAAACTTTCTCATCTTTTAGTTCCTTGTGCAATGCTTTTAAGGCTTGGAATTGTTATTTTTTCAAATTTTCTTATACAAAATCATAAGGATAAGGATTTTTTAGCTTTTTTAAATAAAAATGAAAATCTTGCTTTAGCGGAGAATGAATTTTTAGGCGTAGATCATATTTCTTTTTTGGGATTTTTATTACATCGTTGGAATTTTGATGATGTTTTGATTGAAAGCATATGTTTTGTTCGCACTCCTCATGCTGCTCGTGAAGAAGTGAAAAAATCCGCTTATGCTTTAGCAATAACAGATCATCTTTTTGCTCCGCATGATGGTTCTTCTCCATTTAACGTAAAAGCTGCAGTTGCTTTACTTGAAGAGGCAAAAACTCAAGGAATTAATTTTGATTTAAATAATCTTTTATCTAAGCTTCCTAGCAAAGCTAAGGAAAATTTAAACAAAGAAGATTAAAGAGCTCTTTTAGGGCTCTAAATTGTAGTGATGAAAAGTTTAATCTTGCCTCCTAATGAATTTTTAGATCACTATATTTTAAACGCTGAATTTCATCGTTTTGCTGGAATTTCAAAAAATGCTTATAAATTTTGGAAAAATGTAGAAATAGGTAGATATCAAGGAACAAGAATTATATTTTTACATAGAAATTGCATTTTAGAAAAACATCAGCAAGCTTTAAGGCAATGTAGTGATTTAAATGGTTTTGTATTGGCAAGTGCTTTTTGTTCTTTTACTGGATTAGCCCCGTCTCATTTAGTGGAAAAAAATAATTCTTCTATTTATAAACTTTTAGAGCTTAAGGAGATTTGTGGGATTAAATTTGTTAATCTAAAAAAATTTTATGATTTTTTAGGGCTAAATTATCATCAGCATATTTATATAGAAAAATGCCATTTTTTTAGTCCAGCCCCTTTTGAAAAGCGTATTAAAATCACTGAGAGTATGTGCGTTGGGTATTATTAAGATATAAATTACAAGCCCTGTAAAGACATTGCTTGTAATTTAAAGATGAAAATTTTGTATTTTAATCCATCTCATAAAAATCATCATCATTGTTATCATCATCGTATTCATAATCATCATCATCGTAATTATAATTTTTATGGTGATTTTGTGGATATTCTTCATCTTCGTTTTCATAATCATCGTAATTTAAATCTTCTTCATCTTCATAAGCCATTGTTTTCTCCTTAAATAAAAATACAAAGTTTATTTTATCTTAAATTTGTTTGGTTTTGCTATAATTTTTATAATTTTTTAAAAGGTGAATTTATGAAATTAAGTCATTTAGATGAAAAAAATCATCCTAAAATGGTAGATGTAAGCGATAAAAATATTACTTCAAGAATAGCCACAGCTAGTGGTATGATATATATGAGTCAAGAAGCTTTTGATGTAATTAAAAACAATACCGCAAAAAAAGGTCCTGTTCTTCAAACAGCTATTATTGCGGCTATAATAGGGGCTAAAAAAACAAGTGAAATTATTCCTATGTGCCATCCTTTAATGCTTTCTAAAGTTGAAACTGATATTGTGGAATTTGTTAAAGAATGTGCATTTAAGCTTATTGTAACAGTTAAGTGTGAAGGTAAAACAGGGGTTGAAATGGAAGCTTTAAGTGGGGTTAGTATAGGACTTTTAACTATATATGATATGATCAAGGCTGTAGATAAATCAATGAGGATTACGGATATAGTGCTTGAAAGCAAAGAAGGAGGCAAAAGTGGTAAATTTGTGCGATCTTAAAAAAGAACCTCAGATCAATTATCCTACTTTTTGGGACTATAAGGTGATTTTTGAGGTGCATGTTAAGGCAAGTGAAATTTTTCAAGAAATTTTAGGTCAAAGAGAATATAAATTTGAACATTCGAATTCAAGTGCGAGCGGAAAATATCAAAGTTATTTATTAAATGTTTATGTTGATAGCAAAAAAGATCGTTTGGATATATTTGATAGATTAAAAGCTAAAGCAAAATTTGTACTTTAAGAAAGAAGGAAAAATGAAAAATACTTTAATTATTTTTGAAAATTCTTTATCAAATCTCGGTAAATATGAAGCAAGTGATTTACTTGAAGACTTAAGTTTTAATCTTGCATATAAGCAAATTTCACATAATCCTCATGAAACAAAAAAAGTTTTAAATTCTCTTTTGATTGAATTTTTAACTATTTTAAAAAAACTTGATTTTTGTGACGATGAAAATGTTTCAAAGGTTATTAAGGCTCTGGTAAAAGCAAGTGTTGCAGATGCTCAAAATTCGCTTTATGAGTATATTAGTGAAGCTGAATTACTAAACAAACAGATTGAAAATCAAAAGAATTTGATTAAAAATCAAATCAGCGATAATTTTTTTGAATTCGAGAGTATTTTACAAGAATATTCTTTTTGTGATGAATTTAGCGGTGGTTTAAATGATGCTATTTTATTTGATATAGAAATGCTTGGAATTTTAAAAGAAACCGCTGAAAGTGCTTTTTTAACCACATTAGAAAAGGCTGAAGATATAGAACTTACAAGTAGCGAAATAGCTAAAAATCTCGTATATAATGCCATTTGTGAAGCTCATTTTGAAAAAGAAAGAATTTTACAAATTTCAAGTATTATTTTAAATACCGCTTTTGAAATAGCTAATGAATCTATGGCTTATGCAAAAGATCTTTGTTTAGGTGTGATTAAAGGCACAAGAGATGGTATTGTTTTAGCAATGGAAAAATTTAAAGCTTCATTAACTTATGCAAATTTTGAAGAAGATGTTAGTTTAAAAAGCAAAGAACTAATAGGTATAGAAGATGATTTTATTGCTCTTTTAAAAAAAGAGATTCAACTGCAAAATGATCCTTGTAAGAGTATAGTTGAGAATTTGCTAGAACATGAACTTGATAATCTTTTTGCTAAATTTAGACGTCTTGCAGGTGAAAGCAGAGAGCAACTAATACTAGTTTTAAATGATATTAAGAGAAATCCAAAGATTAATGATTTTAATAAACTTACTCAAAGAAAATTAAATCGTTTTAAACAAGAAATTTTTGAATTAGAAAAAATTGCTAGTGAAAAATACAAAGATTTAAATTCCAAAAAAGCTAAAAAGCTCGGTGTAAGACTTTGGGAAAAAGCAAAAAAATTTGTTAAAAAATAATATCCCATTTTTTGGGATATTAAATATTTATTTCTATGCCTACAGGCGCGTGATCAGAGCCAAAAATATCATCTCTTATGAAAGCGTTTTTAAGTTTATCTTTTAAACCTTTTGAAATGAAAAAATAATCGATCCTCCAACCCACATTTCTTTCTCTTGCTTTCATTCTATAGCTCCACCACGAGTATTTTTCTTTGATTTCACCATTAATTTCTCTAAAAGTATCTATAAAACCAAGTTTTAGTAAATCATCAATCCAAGCTCTTTCTATAGGTAAAAAACCTGAAGTGTTGGCATTGGCTTTTGGATGGGTAAGATCGATTTCTTTATGAGCGGTATTAACATCGCCACAAATAATAATTTCAAATCCATCCTTTAAAAGCTTATCTAAATACACTAAAAAATCTGCATAAAATTTCATCTTAAAATTTAAACGCTCTTCATCTTTTTGACCATTTGGAAAATAGATATTAAAAAGTGCGATATTTTTAAAACGGTGTTCTAAAACCCTGCCTTCTTCATCATCAAAAAATTCACATTTTTTTACTTCGCTATCAAAATTACAAAGACTCATTACCCCAGAATATCCCGCTCTTTTGGCAGAATTAAAATACATGTGCTTAAAAGGATATTCATAAATTTTTTTAGGAAATTTATCTTCATGTGCTTTGATTTCTTGAAAACCTATAAAATCAATTTTTTCTTGTGCTATCCAATCAAGTGCATTTTTATCACAAATAGCTCTTAAGCCATTGACATTCCATGAAAGTAGTTTCATTATTTTCCTTAAAATTGTCATTAAAAGTGTAAATCATAACATAAAAAGATTTAAAACTACAATCCATTTAAAAAAATTCAATAAAATTAAAACCTTAAATTTGAAGGTGGGATTTATATGCTTAGATTAACTTGGTTTTGGTTTACTTTCTTAAATTCTTTAATGATTGCAATATTAAATTTTAATTTATTTGAGTTTGTGTATGAAAAAAACAATCAAAATTGGTTTATAACTTTTGTTTTTATTGTGGCCTATTTTGCCCTTGTTCACGTGGTTTGCTCTTTACTTTTTATAAAGTTTTTTACTAAATTTTTTTCTATACTGTTTATAATATCATCTTTTTTAAGTGTTTATTTCATTAGTTTTTATGGAGTGCTTATAGACTCTGATATGATACAAAATGTTGTTCAAACAGATATCAAAGAAGTAAAAGATTTGTTAAATTTAAAATTAATTTTATTTATTGTTTTGGCTTTGTTGTTGGCTTTTTATGTTGTTAAAGTAAAAATTGATTATGGCAGTTTTAAATCCCATATGAAAATTAAAATTATCAATATAATATCAGGTTTGATTGTGGTTAGTGTAGTTTTAATCCCTTTAAGCAAAACTTTCTTGCCTTTTTTTAGAAACTATAATGAAATAAGAATGTATAATATTCCTTTTTATCAATTTTATGCCGTATATCGCTATTATGTTCGTTTTGTAAAAGCTAAACCAGAATTTAAAACTATAGCTAATGATGCTTATAGAGAAAACAATCACACTAAAAAACTTTTAGTTTTGGTAGTGGGTGAAACCGCTAGAGCGGCAAATTACTCTTTGGGTGGATATACTAAAAATGATACCAATTTTTATACCAAAAAAGATAGTGTAATCTTTTTTGATAATTTTTCATCATGCGGAACAGCAACAGCGGTAAGTTTACCTTGTATGTTTTCTATATCCAAGCGTAGAGATTATTCGAGTTCAGAATTTCAAGAAAATGCCATGGATATACTTTATAAAACAGGTGTAGATGCTGCATGGTTTGATAATAATTCTGGTGGTTGTAAAGGAGTTTGTGATAGATTAGCTTATAAACAAAAGCTTTCTAGTGATTTGGATGAAAATTTACTCGTCCCTTTTAAAGAAAAATTAAATCATTTGAGTGATCAAAATATAATAGTTCTTCATTTGCAAGGTTCTCATGGGCCAACTTATTATAAACGCTATCCAAATGAGTTTAAAAAATTTACTCCAACTTGTGATACCAATGAACTTTCAAAATGTGATAGTAAGGCTTTAATCAATACTTATGACAATACTTTACTTTACACAGACTATCTTTTAAGTGAGATTATAAAACTATTAAAAGAACAAAAAGATTATGAAAGTTCTTTGTTCTATCTTTCAGATCATGGTGAAAGTTTGGGCGAAAATGATATTTATCTTCATGGTATGCCTTATGCTATAGCGCCAAGTTATCAAACTCATATTCCTGCTATTTTTTGGAGTAATGATGAAAAATTAATGAATTTAGCTAAAGAACATAAAGGTTTAAAACTTTCTCAAGATAATCTTTTTAGCACTCTTTTAGGATATTTTGATGTAAAAACAAGTGTTTATGAACCAGAATATGATTTATTAAATCCTAAACTTAAGGCAAATCCATGAAGCCTAAATATCATTTTTTAAATAACGCAAGATATGCTTTAGAAGGGATTTTTACTTTATTTAAAAATGAAATGGCGTTTAGAATTGAACTTTGCATTATTATCCCTGCGATAGTTTTTAGTTTTTTCTTAAAAGTTAGTTTTTTGGAACATTTGTTATTGGTAAGTGTTTTAATGCTTATCTTAATTATAGAAGCTTTAAATTCGGCTATTGAAGCTTGTGTTGATTTAGTTACTAATGAATGGCACGAAAAGGCAAAAATCGCTAAAGATTGTGCTAGTGCAGCAGTGTTTTTTAGCGTGCTTTTAGCTCTTTTTGTTTGGGGCTTTATTTTATGTAGCATTTACTTATGAAATTTGAAAATTTAATGCGAGAAATTTTAGGAAAAAAGCGTTTTGAATTGTTAAAATTTGTATGTGAAAATGCCGATGAAAATGGTTTTATTATGATTAAAATTAGTGAGCTTGAAGAAAAATTACATCAAAGCAAACCCACTATCATTGCTACTTTTAAATTTTTAGAAGAAAAAAAGCTTTTTAAGCGCCTTAAGAATGGATTTTATCAGCTAAATATAGGAGATAAAAATGATACTTAAAAATCCTTTAGATATGCATTTGCATTTAAGAGATAATCAAATGTTAGAACTTATCGCACCTTTTAGTGCAAGAGATTTTTGTGCAGCTGTGATTATGCCAAATTTAATCCCTCCGCTTTGCAATTTAGAAGATCTAAAAGCTTATAAAATGCGTATCCTTAAGGCTTGTAAAGATGAAAATTTCACTCCTTTAATGACGCTTTTTTTTAAAAATTATGATGAGAAATTTCTTCAAATTGCCAAAGATGAAATTTTTGGCATTAAGCTTTATCCAGCAGGAATTACAACAAATTCAAATGGTGGAGTTTCAAGTTTTGATATAGAGTATTTAAAACCTACTTTAGAGGCTATGAGTGATTTAAATATTCCTTTGCTAGTGCATGGTGAAACAAATGATTTTGTAATGGACAGGGAAAGTAATTTTGCTAAAATTTATGAAAAATTAGCCAAACATTTTCCACGACTTAAGATTGTTATGGAGCATATTACCACTAAAACTTTATGTGAACTTTTAAAAGATTATGAAAATTTATACGCGACAATCACTTTACATCATTTAATCATCACTTTGGATGATGTTATCGGAGGTAAAATGAATCCTCATCTTTTTTGTAAGCCTATAGCCAAGCGTTACGAAGATAAAGAAGCCCTTTGCGAACTTGCTTTTAGTGGTTATGAAAAAGTTATGTTTGGAAGTGATAGTGCGCCTCACCCAAGAGATACTAAAGAGTGTTGTGGTTGTGCCGCAGGTGTATTTAGCGCCCCAGTAATTTTACCTGTTTTAGCTGAATTATTTAAGCAAAATAGCTCAGAAGAAAATTTGCAAAAATTTTTAAGCGATAACGCTTGTAAAATTTATGATTTGAAATTTAAAGAAGATAAAATTTTAACTTTAGAAGAAAAAGAATGGCAAGTGCCAAATGTTTATGAAGATAAATACAATCAAGTCGTGCCTTATATGGCCGGAGAAATTTTAAAATTTCAATTAAAACATTGATTTTCCACCTTAAAGGTGGAAAATTTAAGCTTTATTTACAAGAGTATCTCTGATATCTATAACAAGATAGATCACAAAAAAACTTAAAAATAAAGCAATAAAACTGACTATCAGCGACAATAAACCAGCTAAAAATCCAATGCTAAACATCATAAAAAGAGAATAAAGCAAAGCTACAACAAAACTTATCGCTGTAATTGCATCAAGAATCAAGCGTCCAAATTTGATGATTAAATTTTTAACCATTAAAAACTCCTTTTAAATAATCGGTGAAATTGTAATAAGTATAAGCTTAATGTTTTTATAAGTTATTTATAATTAAAAGTTTTATTTTGGATTCTACAGTTTCAATAATATCGTTTTCAACAAAAGAACTTACAGTTTCTTTAGAAGCTGTGATTTTATTCATACTTAAATGCCATAGAGCATTTTCTATAGCCTCTTCTTTTGTCCTTTGGACTTTGCGTGTTTCATCAAAAACAATCTTATGAAAAAATATATTTTTTTCTAGCAAATAACTTTCTAAATCTTTTTTATAAAAACCTTTGAATTCGGTATTAAAATATTTAAAAATCGGATCTAAAAAATCACTTTTTCTATAATCAGCCCAACCAAGATAAATTTTTATTTTAGCTAGATTTAAGAAATTTGCATAATCTTTTTCATTTTGCAAAGCAGGGGACATGCTTAAAAATGCAAGATCAAATTTAGCATTAGGATTGTTTCGCATCCAAGTTTCAAAGCTCAAATTTTCGCATTTTATATTGTTAAGATTTAGTTTTTTAGCATCTTCTTGTAAAATTTCAAGCATAGCATTTGCACTATCTAGGGTTAAAATTTCTTTAGCTTCTTTAGCTAAGTGTAAAGTCCAAACTCCAGTTCCACATCCTATATCTATAATGCTTTTATTTTGAAAAGAAATCTTTAAATTTTGGAAATATTCAAAAGTTTGCTTTTGTATCGTGTTTAAAGTGTTTTGATATCTTGTGTAAGTTTTGGCTTTTTTATCCCATAAATTCATATATTTTCCTTGATAAAATATATAAAATCATAGCATAAATTTTTAAAATTCAAGCCCCCCCCCTTTTTTTTGGGCTTGAATGACTAATTAAAACCTCTTCTTCTTAACATCTTCTAAGATATTATTAGCTATATCACTTACTGTACTAGAAATAATAGCTGATTCATTAGCAATTTCAACATTATCTTTAGTAGTTTGATCAATTTGTGCTACGCTATCATTGATTTGAGTAATACCTGCAGTTTGTTCTTTAATACTTTCTGCCATATCATTGATAGATTGAACAAGTAAATTAGTATTAGCTTCTATTTCAGATAAAGACTTTTGAGTTCTCTCAGCTAGTTTTCTAACTTCATCAGCCACAACAGCAAAGCCTCTACCATGTTCTCCAGCACGTGCAGCTTCAATAGCTGCATTTAAAGCTAGAAGATTGATTTGATCTGCGATATCTCCTATAATACCTGTAACATTTTTAATCTCTTCAGATTGAGTGATAACATCACTAGTTTTAACTGAAACATTTTGCATAGAAGAAGTGATCTCTTCTAAAGCTGCTGCAGTTTCTTCTAAAGATTGAGCTTGAGAATTTGAAGAAGTGGTTAAGCTTTGAACAGCAGTTTGTAATTTTCCACTTTCATTAGCTAAAGCATTAGCAAAGTCTGAACTTTGTTTTAGCATTTTAACTATTTCATCACCTAAAGCATTAGTAGTTAATTCAACACTTCCTGAAGCATTAGAGATTTTATTTCTAAAATCTAAGCTTTTGTATTCTTCAAATATTTTATGAATAACATTCATATCAGAACCTACTCTAGCTTGTAAAACATCAAGAAGTTTATTTAGAACATTTTTAAGTTCAATAAGCTGTGGGTTTCTTGGATTAGCAGTAATTCTTGCTGTTAGATTACCACCTTCTACAACTGATACGGTTTGAACTGATTCTTTAACAGCTTGATTGTCTTGTTCTAAACCTTTTTTAGTAGCAAGGATGTTTTCGTTGAT
>NZ_MJYF01000008.1:0-608 GCF_001763175.1 Campylobacter sp. BCW_4332
TTTCACCTTCTCACCCTTTCCATCCATTTATCTAATTTTCTTTCTTTAAGTTTTTCTTCTAAAGGAAGTATATTTTTTATCAAAGCACTTTCTTGTGCTTTGATATGTCCATAAACTAATTCCATAAATTCTAAATGTTCTTTTATCCAAAGAATACTTTTATTAAAAGCATCTTCTTTGGTTTTAGGATTTAAAACATAAATTCTAGCAAGATTAAGTTCAAATTGTGTCAGTAAAGGACCTAAAATTTGCATCAAATCTTTTTGAGTATTATAAAGCTCATCGATTTGAGTTTTGATTTTATCTATATCTTTAATGATTTCTTTGATAAAGGTTTCATTTTCTTGAGAATTTTGCAAGATAACAAAAGAATTTTTTATTTTATCATAGCTTTTAATAAATTTATTACTAAAATCTCTACAATGTTTAATACTTTGATAAACTTTATAATAAGCCTTAAGTAAAAACTCATTTTGTTTATTTAAGCTTAAAGGTTCTAATTTTTCAAAAGGTTTATTTAAATCTTTATCAAGTAAATTCTCACAAGCCCATAGAAAAGGTTTTTCTATAGTTCCTTCTATCCTTGCCCCACCTTCGGTGCAGTTGTA
>NZ_MJYF01000009.1:0-3599 GCF_001763175.1 Campylobacter sp. BCW_4332
AAATTTTAGGTCCTTTACTGACACAATTTGAACTTAATCTTGCTAGAATTTATGTTTTAAATCCTAAAACCAAAGAAGATGCTTTTAATAAAAGTATTCTTTGGATAAAAGAACATTTAGAATTTATGGAATTAGTTTATGGACATATCAAAGCACAAGAAAGTGCTTTGATAAAAAATATACTTCCTTTAGAAGAAAAACTTAAAGAAAGAAAATTAGATAAATGGATGGAAAGGGTGAGAAGGTGAAAGAGGAAAATAATTTTGAAAAAAATATCAAAGCTTTAGGTGGCTCTGAATATGAAATTTTATGCAAAAAACTTCAAGACATTAAAGAACTTAGAAACTTTACTTTTACACAAGGAAAAGATAACCTAGATATCAATATCATCAAAAAAAGAAATTTAAAAAAAATGTATCAAAATCCTGTAAAAGAACTTGAAAAAGATTTGGAATATTTTAAAGATTTCACTCGTTATCCTGTGCTTTTTTTCTATGGAATAGGAAATGGGATTTTATATAAAATTTTATTGCAAAATAAAAATCTTAAAAGAATGATTATTTTTGAAAAAGAGCTAGAGCTTATATTTTTAGCTTTTAATTTTGTCGATTTTAGCAAAGATTTAAGCTTAGGAAGGCTTATCATCGTTCATCAAGATGATGTAACTTTACCCAAAATTGAAAAAATCTTTCGCCTTACAGGGGATTTGTTTTATCGTTCTTATAATCTACACATTGCTAATAATTTTTACGAAGAATACAAAGAAGATATTTTAAAACTTAACAAGCTTAATATCCTAACCATAAAAAACCATAATCTCATGCATGGAAATGATCCTAAAGATGCTATGCAAGGTATAGAACAATTTGTTTATAATCTTCCCAAACTCATTTCACATCCAAGTTATAAAGAACTTCTAAAAAAAAGAAAAAGTGCTAAAGAAACAGCCATAGTCGTTTCTACAGGACCAAGTTTAACTAAACAACTTCCTTTATTAAAAAAGTATGCCAATAAAGCTACGATTTTTTGTGCAGACAGTGCTTATAATATACTTGCAAGAGAAGGTATAAAACCTGATTATGTTTGCATGCTAGAGCGTGATGAAATAGTGGCAGAATGTTTTAATAATGATTTTGGAGAATTTGATAAAGATATTATTTTTTTAGTTGCTTCTTTGGCACATAAAAAAACTATTGATTATCTTGAAAAAAACAAAAGAAACTATATGCTTATTCTTAAAGGACAACCTTTTGCAAGATATTTAGATCTAGATGATTATGGGTATATTAATGCAGGTATGAGCGTATCACACATGGCTTATGAATGTGCAGAAAATTTAGGACATAAAAATATCATTTTAATAGGACAAGATCTAGCTTATAGTGAAGATGGACAAACGCATTCTAAAGGTTTTATTCATGCTAGTTGGCATAATGGGGACTATGAAAGGGATTTTGGAAAATTTACTACCTTAGCTTATGGAGGAGAAGGCAAAGCAGAAAGTTCTGAAATATGGACTCTTTTTAGGCAAATTTTTGAAAATTTTATTTTCTATAGCGAAAGTAAAACTTATAATTGCACTGAAGGAGGCGCTAGGATAGAAAGTGCTATAGAAAGACCTTTTAAAGAAGTTTGCAAAGATCTACTTGAAAATGAAAAAGATAAAAATTTCAAAAAATTAAAAGCTTTAAATACCAAAGAACAAGTAGAATTGGGTTTAAAAATCTATAAAAAAATCAAAAAAAATATGAGCTTAGCGCTTAATTTTCAAAAAGAATGTAAAAAAGTTCAAAAACAAATTCATAATCTTACCCATGGAAAAAGCAAATTATCTCTTAATGAACTCAATCAAAACATCGATAAACTCAAAGAAAAACTTTCAAGTCAAAAATACAGCTTTTTAAAAGAAATTCTAGGGCCTACTTTACACCACGAACAAAGCCTTTTAGCACCTTTATATCTTAAGGATATCAAAGATGAAGCTGATAAACAAAATAAACTTTTTGCTTGGATTTATGCACACGAATCTTTGATTGAAAATATCATAGATCTTTTAGAGGCTCAAGACAAAAGACTTAAAATCGCCATCTTACCTTTGCAAAATTTTTTAGAAAAGAAAAAGGCACTCTAAAAATCTTAGATGCATAAAAGCATCTAAGAAATCATTGAAGAAGTTTTAAAACATTTTGCTGTACAGCATTAGCCTGACTCATCGCATATGAACCTGACTGCGCAAGGATATTATACTTAGAAAAATTTGCACTTTCAGCTGCAAAGTCTACATCTCTTATGGTTGATTCTGCTGCCTTAACATTGACTTGAGTTACAGTGATGTTATTTATCGTAACTTGAAGTTGATTTTGCACCGAACCAATGTCTGCTCTGATTTGATCAAGATTTGTTATAGCAGTTTCTGCTATATCCATCACAGCCATAGCGCCTTTAAGTGTAGTTACACCTGCAGTTTCTTCCTTAACTCCAAAAGCAGTTGTTTTCATAGTTGCGAATTGAGAAAGATTTGATCCTGATGAAAAACCTGAACCTGCAGATACATTATAAACTGCTGAAAGTTGAGAAGCAGCTGAAATAGCTATCGCGGATCCGGCTATACTTGCAGAATAATTTTTCCCACTACCTACAGAATAACCTGAACCTGACGAAAATCCACTACCAGCACTACTCATATAAGCAGAAACAGAAGAATATCCTGCTAAAATATTTTGTTTATTTGCAGAACCAAAACCCATAGCATCAGCGACATTAGCATCAATTTGACCTTTTGACTCTCTTAGAGAAACAGAAGCTTGAGATACGAATTGACTTGCACCAAAACCAGCAAAACTAAGTCCTGAACCACTGATTAAAATATCTTTACCATCATTTTTTACCAAAGATAAACGACCATAGTTTTCTTTCATATCGGCATTGATAAAAGCACCACCACCTATACTTCCTTCGATTTTAATTCCTCTACCTTCTCTTGAAGTGAGCAAAAGTTTACCATTTTCATCTATAGAGGCTTCTACTCCTGTAGTATCTTTTACAGAGTTGATTGCAGAAACTAAAGCACCATTGCTATCACCATCTTTGTATTCTATCTGACCGATTTTTACCCCATTAATAGTAAAATCCTCTCCAGTACTTCCCGCTTTAACCGCAGCCATACCTCGAGTCTCTACTGTAAAAGTAGCCCTAACACCTGTTTTATCGGCATTTTTATTTATTTCATCAGCTAAAGCCCCAAGTCCTGTTCCAACTGAGGTTGAAATCACAACTTTTTGAAATTTAAAATCATCTATGCCGTTATAGTTTTTCAAAGTAAATTGCACTTCACCACTTTGAGAAATTCTTCCTCCGGTTTCAAAGCGTGTTAAACCGATTTTAGAAGATTGAGTTGCTCCTATGGTAGCCTTTACAGTTTGATTTGAACTTGCACCGATTTGAAATTCTTGATTGATAAAATTACCACTTAAAAGTTGTTTACCATTAAATGAAGTAGTATTAGCGATATTATCAAGTTCTTCCATCAAGCGGTTAATATCTGCTTGAAGCATAGTTCTTGTTTTTAAGCTTTGTCCATCTTGAGCTGCTTGAGTTGC
>NZ_MJYF01000010.1:0-596 GCF_001763175.1 Campylobacter sp. BCW_4332
TACAACTGCACCGAAGGTGGGGCAAGGATAGAAGGAACTATAGAAAAACCTTTTCTATGGGCTTGTGAGAATTTACTTGATAAAGATTTAAATAAACCTTTTGAAAAATTAGAACCTTTAAGCTTAAATAAACAAAATGAGTTTTTACTTAAGGCTTATTATAAAGTTTATCAAAGTATTAAACATTGTAGAGATTTTAGTAAAATACTCAGCAATGATTTTGAAAATATACAAAGTATATATTTGAGTTTAAATGAAAAAGAAGAATATTTAAATTTAGCTATTAAAAAAATAGATGAATTTAAAAACAAACTTGAAGATATTAAACAAATGCAAGACTTGTATGAAATTTTAGGTCCTTTACTGACACAATTTGAACTTAATCTTGCTAGAATTTATGTTTTAAATCCTAAAACCAAAGAAGATGCTTTTAATAAAAGTATTCTTTGGATAAAAGAACATTTAGAATTTATGGAATTAGTTTATGGACATATCAAAGCACAAGAAAGTGCTTTGATAAAAAATATACTTCCTTTAGAAGAAAAACTTAAAGAAAGAAAATTAGATAAATGGATGGAAAGGGTGAGAAGGTGAAA
>NZ_MJYF01000011.1:0-1538 GCF_001763175.1 Campylobacter sp. BCW_4332
TTACTAAAATCTCTACAATGTTTAATACTTTGATAAACTTTATAATAAGCCTTAAGTAAAAACTCATTTTGTTTATTTAAGCTTAAAGGTTCTAATTTTTCAAAAGGTTTATTTAAATCTTTATCAAGTAAATTCTCACAAGCCCATAGAAAAGGTTTTTCTATAGTTCCTTCTATCCTTGCCCCACCTTCGGTGCAGTTGTAGGTGGTTGAAATAATATTTCTTGAAATGGTATTTTGTAAAGAGAATCTAAACATAGTCCAAATTCCTGAACTTTCAACCTTTCCATTGCCTCCATAGGCTAGACATTGAAATTTTCCCTTATCTCTTTGAAAATGTCCTTCATGTTTATCAAGATTGCTATAATCTTTAGTATGAGAAAATCCATCTTTAGCATAAGCTAAATCTTGTCCTATAAAAATGATATTTTTACAACTTAGATGCGTTGCAAATTCATAAGCCATATGTGCAACGCTTGGCCCATAGCCTACATAGCCATATTGATGAAAATTAACATTTTTAATGAAATCAAAAGGTCTTGAAATAAGCATGAAATTTCTATTATTTTTTTGAAGATATTTTATAGTTTGTGGATAGACCCAACTTACACAAACAAACAAAACATCCTTATCAAATTCTCCAAAATCATGATTAAAAAATTCAGAAGTTAAAGGAATCCTTTCTAAAGAAAGTACATAATCAGGCTTTATGCCATGCTTAGCTAAAATAGGATAAGAAGAATCTGCACAAAAAATTGTAGCTTTATTAGCATACTTCTTTAATAAAGGTAATTGTTTGGTTAAACTTGGTCCTGTAGAAACAATGATAGCTGTATCACTTAAATTCTTTCTTTTAGAAAGTAATTCTGTATAACTAGGATGAGTGATCATTTGAGGAAGATTATAAACAAATTGCTCTATGCCTTGAAGAGCATCAAGAGGATCATTACCATGAGAAATAATAGAATCTTTAAAATACTGTACTAGCTTTTTATTTAACTCCAAAACATCTTCATGAAATCTTTCATAATAATTACTCATCAGTTCTAAAAAATAAATTCTAGAAAATTGAAAGAAAGGTTTGTTAGAACAAAAATCAGAAAAAAATTCTATATTTAAAGAACTAGTTTGCAAAATCATCAATCTTGAATTTTGTAATTCATTTGAAAAATCTAAGATATGAAACATCACCCAAATGATTTCTATATCTTTTTCAAAAACAACAATATGCTGATGATTTTTATTTTGCAATAAAGCTTTAAATAAAATTCCATTTCCAAAACCATAAAAATACAATACAGGATAAAGTAGGTATTTGTCATTATAGGTGTTTAACATAGTGTTTAATTCATCAATAACATTTCCATAAAGAAAAGTATTATCATTCGTATCTTTTAGATTGATATCAAGATTATCTTTACCTAAGATAAGTTCAAATTTACTAGACTTGATTTCTTTTAAACTTTCTTTTAAAAGAATATTACCTAAAGCTTCAATATTTTTGTTAAAGAGCTCTTTTTGGGTAGGGGTGAAGGTCAT